>JAITSM010000216.1 GCA_031287815.1 Prevotellaceae bacterium | reverse complement strand
AGAAGCCTCTTTAGACCGTCGGCTAAAGCCGACGGCAATAGAACTAGCGTTTATACACCACTTAATATAAAGTAGTCATCCGTCAAAGATACTGACTAAAGTTGTGTATAAACGATAGCTCCTAAAGGCGAGGGGGGCTGCTGAGAGGAAGTAATGAAAACCGCCGGCATGGAAACATGCCGGTGTTTTTTTTGTGAATGGAGAATTGGCTGGCGCCTCAAGAGACATTCTCCACTCTCCACTCTCCATTCTCCATTAAACAGGCGCCAGCCACCTCATACCTCATACCTCATACCTCATACTTCATCAAAACAGGAATCCTATCGTAAAGCACAGGCGGTCGAGGTGGGTGTCGGTGGTGTGGATGATTGGATAGCGCCGGTAGGAGGTTGGTTTTTCCGTTACTTCGGTTTTTAAATCCTGGTAGTAATAACCAATGGTGAACACAAAATTACAGGAGGCATTGATGGCGGCCCTGAACCCGATTTCGGGATGCAGCATCCAGCCGCCGGTGTTTTTATAGGTGGCTTCCGCGTAGGTGCCGGCGGGGAAAATCTCTTTGTCGTTGTCGGCAAAAGCGTAGCCGCCCTTAAAGGCAAGCAGGGGCGTGAAATCCCCCTTGAGAATATATCCCCGCAGGTCGAGGAAAACCGGGAAGGTAACATACCTGTAGGCCGCCATGCCTACGCCCGCACCCATGGCAAAGTGTTCGTTAAAGCGGTAGCCGTTCACCGTCGTTATGGACGGAACAAGGTTGGGCGCAGGGGAAAGTTCGTCGGTTTCGCCGATAATCAACGAGAGTTGCGTTAAATTGTAGTAGCCCGCCGGCGATTTTTCAGGCGTTCCTTCGTTGCCCTGTGCTGCCAGCGAAGCGGCAAGGAGGGAAAATATAAAAAAGAAAATAGACTGTTTCATCGGTTATTATTTTTTGTCGGTTGATACTTTGAGTACGCTAACGGGTTTTATATCCCGGAGGTCGGAATAATCGTATTGGTAGAGGCCGTCGCCGCCGATCAGTATTAAGGTATTATTGTAGGGAATCACATCCACCCCGCTGATGCCGGAAAAATGCGCCAGCCGCCTTTCCCCGATTTTCAGGGGGTCGGAAGCGTCGAATACCTTCAATCCGTTATCGCAGATAAAGAGCGCCTGCCCGTCGATGCCCAGCCCGTAGGGGCTTTGCATGTTGAACGAGGTTTTCAGGAAAGGCTGGGCGGGGTTGGAAATATCCACTATGTCGAGCAGGTTAAGGTTTTGCCCGCAGGCATTCCCGCCGCGGATGGTCACATAGGCATAGTTCCCCTGCACCACCACCGGGTCGCAGCCCAGCACATGGCTTACCGACGACAGGCGCGCCGGCGCGGCGGGGTTGGCGATGTCATAAATCAGCAGGCCGGTGGTCGTTCCCAGAAAAAGTTTCTGATCATAGGCAAAAACGGTTTCGGTGTTCCAGCTAAGGTATTGTTCAAGGCCTTTCGCTACGGTATTGCCGGAAACGGCAAACACTTTCAGCTGGGAGCTGGTCACCACATACAGGTAGTCGCCATAAGCGGCAAAACGCGCCGTAGAGCCGGTCAGGGCGGTAGCGCCCGACGAACGCGCCGCGCCCCCCCAGGAATCGGCATAATTTAAATATGCGTATTCGGCATACCATACCGGGTAAGGAATATAGCGGCTGCGCTCTTCTTCTTCGGTAATGGTTTTGACTTCCCAGCCGACCACAACGCCTTTGGTGTTATCAATTCCTTTCATCGGATATTCGTTGTCGATAGGCGGAAGCACATTCGGGAAAACGTCCTCCAGGCGCCCGGAAGCCTGGGGCTGCGCCGGCAGGTCGATATTAAACCAGACCAAATCAATGTAACTGTCGGCAAAGAGCAGGTTATTGTTTATGGCCAAATCAATATTGCCCGGCAAATCGATAAACCCTACCGCATGCGGCGACGCAGGGTTGGAGTTGTCGATAATGTGAAACCCTTTGGCGATTTCATTGATGAAAATATAATCGCCATACAGGCAGATTTTCCCCGGGTTCACTATTTCCTGCGCCGTTTTCACCGGCGGCGGGGTGCGGAACTCGGAAAAAGGCATATACACCGGCTCGTTGACGGGGTAAGTAACGGTGTTTTTAATGGCGTCGTTGCAGCCGGCAAAGATGGCTGTCAGCAGCAGGGCGGCGGCCATCGTGATAATGATAGAGTCAAAAATTCTGACTATGCGTTTTTTTGCGTACATATGTGTAGATTTTTAATGTTTCTTATAAGATGCAAAAAAGGTCAAAAACGCTGCATCGTGCAGAAAAAAAATCTTTCTTCTTGCGGGCTTGTTGCTGTTAGCAACAGGTTGCGCGACGCAAAGCGCAGTAGGCAGTGGACAGCCGGCAGTCGGCAGTGCGTCCTTTGCAGCAGACAGTTTACAACAGGCACAAACAGCTCCCCTTGCCTTTAGGAGAGGGGCTGGGGGTGCGGTTTATTATGCCGGCACCGGCGAGCCGGCGGCATCCTCCGGCGTGGTCGCATATCCGGGCGGACAATGAAAACAGTTCAAATGATTATTTCTTTCATTCCAGACGGCTTGAAAAGCCGGATTTTCATAGCCGCAGGTCGCGACCTGCGGTTATGAAAATAAGGCCCTTCGGGCTGGAACATGCGGCAAGTCGATTTTACCCCTGCGGGGAGGTTGCTACACGAGTAGCAAGCCGTTTGCAGTCCATACTATCGGATATTTAACCAATAAACCACTTCAACTTTCAATTAGAAACTAGTGCGTATTCCGAAGCCCAGCGTAAAGCCGAACGGCCGTTCTGTGCGTATGCTTTCCGGCTGGCGGGGGTCGGGGAAAAAATACCGCACGCCGGGTTCGGCATAAAGGCTGAAATGCCGGGAAAGACGGACGCTGCCGCCTATTTGCCCGTTCAGCGACCATTGCCATCCGGCAATGTTTTCCCGATAGTCTGTATGCGAAGAAGGCGTAATCCCGGTATAGCGGGCGCCCAGCCCTTTTTCCAGCATCCCGCCGCCCGATGCATACACGGAAAAGCGCTTGTGGTCGAGTATCCGGTAAACGGCATTGACCGGCCATCCCAGGTAGTGTAGCCGCTGTTTTGTCCGGTAACCGTCATTGCCGTATTTATATTCCGATGAAAGGTAGGTATACGCCAGCCCCGATTCTACCGCCCAGCGGGAAGTGAAATAAAAGCGGAACGACAGCCCGAAAGTAAGCGGGATATGATGGGTCGCTTCCACCACATTGTCAATCCGCATCACATTCTCGCTGGCATTATACATAAAGTTGGCGTCGGAAAGCATACCGTTCCTCTCCGATTTGTCCATGAAATCAAAAGCATTGGCCGCGCTCCTGCCGCCCGACGAATGGGCTGCCAGGGCTATTGCCCATTTTTTTCTTTTCGCCGGTTCCGGCAGCGTGATGTCTTCAAACAGGGGGAGTAAGGAATCCTGCACGGGGACAGGCGGGGGCGTTTCCGTTGTTTCTTCCTTCACGTTGGCGGCTGCCTGCGGCAAGGGATTTGCGGTTTGCGCGGCGTCTGCCGCCGCCCTGCCGGCGGCCGGCGTTTCATGCTGCGCCGCTTCCAAAAGCGGTTGTTCCGGCGCCGGGCTGCCTGGTTCCGTGGGCGCTACTGTTTTACGGATAGCTTCTGGCGCGGCCGGTGCATGCCCGGCAACGGTTGGGGGAACGCCTTCGGGAAGCCCGGCAAACGTTTCCCGAATATCCGGCGAAGGCCCGGCTACGGAAGGCGGGTAGAGCACGAAAAACAGCGCCACCGCTGCCGCCGCCGCGCCCGTAGACATCCAGAGGACGGTAGCCCTCCGCCGCTTCTGTTGTTGCAGGCGGCGGCGGATAATCTCCCAGTCGCCGTCGTCTGGCGGCGTTTCGTATCCCCCCAGTTTGTCGCGGAGCAAATATTTTAATACTGTTTCGTCCATATATTTTTACCTTATTTCTTCTATCATTTTTTGCAAATAATTCTTTGCGCGGGTATACTGCGAGCGGGAGGCGCTTTCGGTGATATGCAACAGTCCGGCAATCTCCCGGTGCGAATAGCCTTCGATAGCGTAGAGGTTAAATACTGCACGGTATCCGGCAGGAAGCGCCGCTATTTTTTCCATCAACTCCGCTGCCGCTATTTTTTCAAAAACGGACTCATCCGCCGCCGGCATGAAAACCGGATAGTCCTCATACTTTTTCAACGCATCTTTTTTCCGTATATATTCCAACGCCATATTGACAAATAATTTCCGCATCCAACCTTCAAAAGCGCCTTCCCCCTTGTAGGTTTTTATTTTTTTAAACACCCGGATAAACCCGTCATGCAATAAATCCCTTGCCTCCTCGCGCGTTCCGGCATACCGTAAACATACGCCCAGCATTTTTGCGGCATACCGGTCGTATAACTGCCGCTGCGCAACGACATTTCCTTTCACGCAAGCGGTAATCAAATCGCATTCGTTCATCCATTGTAAACATTGGTATTTACTGTGGTCTTTCATAGAAGATGCAAAAAAGGTCAAAAACGCTGCATGTGCCCGGTTTTTAGTTTTCAGTTTTTAGCCGGCAGTGTTCTATCAACCGTTCACTGCCGACTGAAAACTGCCGGCTAAAGACTGTCGGTAACAATATGGTTCCATTTAGCCAGGTATTTGTTTTCCATACTTCGCATTTGTTTTTGTTCGGCGGCGGTGGCGTCGCGATAGCCGCAGAGGTGGAGCAAGCCATGCGCCATCACGCGGCGCAGTTCGTTATCGAACGGCTGGCGGTAGGTTTTGGCATTGGCGCGCACGGTATCGCAGCTGATGAACATATCGCCGGAAAGGTTGTCCCCGTCGCTGTAATCGAAGGTAATGACGTCCGTAAAATAATCGTGCTGCAAATATTGCCGGTTGAGGGACAGCAGTTCCTCATCGGAACAAAGAATAACAGACAACGCCCTGATGCGTTTATTTTCAGCTTCCGCCAGCGACGCCAGCCACTTTTTTAAAAGCCTCCGGCAGGGCAACCGGAAAGTTATAGATAAGGTGTGAAAGGTAATCATGCGCTATTATTCTCCATTATCTTTCATTCTCCATTTTTTAATAAAATCACGGCAAAGTTAGAAGTATTTTTTGTATCTTCGCATGTTTTTTGTTACGGAATGTACAAAATCCCGCGATAAAACGATATTCAAATAAAAAAACTTAATAATATGTCAAAAATTACTATTGTGGGCGCCGGAAACGTAGGCGCAACCTGTGCCAATGTCATTGCACAAAAAGAACTGGCCGCCGAGCTGGTGCTGCTGGACGTGAAAGAAGGCGTCGCCGAAGGAAAGGCGATGGATATGATGCAAACCGCCACACTGTGCGAATTTGATACGCGCATTACGGGAGTGACCAACGATTATGCCGCTACCGCCCACTCCGAGGTGGTGGTCGTTACCTCCGGCATCCCGCGCAAGCCCGGCATGACGCGCGAAGAACTTATCGGCACGAACGCCGGCATTGTAAAAAGCGTGGTAGAAAATGCGCTGAAGCACTCGCCCGGGGCGGTGTTCGTTATCATCAGCAACCCGATGGATACGATGACCTACCTCACGCTGAAAGCCTCCGGGCTGCCGAAAAACCGTATTATCGGGATGGGCGGGATTTTGGACAGCAGCCGTTTCAAATATTATTTAAGCCGGGCGCTGGGCGTTCCCGCCAGCGACGTGCAGGGCTGCGTAATCGGCGGGCATGGCGACACCACGATGATTCCGATGGTGCGCTTTGCTACTTACAACGGCATTCCCGTAAGCCGGTTATTGAGCAAGGAAACGCTCGACAAAACGGTTGCCGACACGATGGTGGGCGGCGCGACATTGACGAAATTGCTGGGCACTTCGTCGTGGTACGCTCCGGGAGCCGCCGGCGCATGGCTGGTAGAAGCGATTGTACGCGACCAGAAGAAAGTATTCCCCTGCTGTGTGGCATTGGACGGCGAATACGGGCAGAAGGACATTTGCATCGGCGTGCCGGTAGTTATCGGCCGCAACGGCTGGGAAAAAATCATCGACCTCCAGCTGAACGCCGAAGAACAGGCCGCCTTCAACAAAAGCGCCGACGCCGTGCGCAGCACCAATAGTGTGTTGAACGGATAACGGCCAACGGTCAACGGTCAACGGAGACCAAATAAAAAAACCGCAGCGAAATTTCGCTGCGGTTTTTTTTATACATACTAAGGCGTCTTATTTTTTCGTGCCGGAAAAAGCAACACTAATGGCTGGGGTTCCCTCTACAAGCGTTATGGAAATGGTTAAATCGGCTTGTCCCGCAGATGTAATCGGTCCGGCTATGGTGATGGGCTTATCGCCGTCCAATACATTTACGGTCGAGCTTCCGTTAATAGTATAATTGTCGCCGGATTTAGCTACGGTGGCGTCACAACTGACATCTAACGGTAAATTACCGACAACAGGAAGGCCGGGAAGCGTAGTATTTAAACCAAGCGTAACGGTCGTTTTATTTTTTTCTGCCACGTTAATGGATACATCTTGCCCGACCACAGTCCCGGCCAATGATAAAGTTCCAATATATGTTCCGGAAATGTCTTTTGCATAGTTTTCTTCTGTGTCTTTCTTGCACCCGGTTGCCAATACAGCCAAGCCCAACGACAGTACCATAAAACTTTTGAAGATTCTTTTCATGTTTTCTAATTTTTTAAGTTATTTTATGTTTATTTTCGTACAAAGGTAGTATTTTTTTGGTATATTTGTCTTAATATAACATTTTTTTTATGGAATTCTTTTGTACTTGTAACCACATTCCCTTACACGTAAGCGACACAGGCGGCGGGAAACCCGCCGTAGTATTATTGCACGGCTACCTGGAAACATTGTCCGTCTGGGACGATTTTGTGACCTGCCTTGAAAAGGACTACCGCATCATCCGTATCGACTTGCCCGGCCACGGCCTGAGCGGCACGGCGGAAATCAACAGCGTCGACTTTTCGGCGCAGGCGATATACGAAGCGCTGCAAAAACAGCAGGTCAGGGAATGCGTCATTGGCGGGCACTCGATGGGCGGCTATACGGCGCTGGCATTTGCCGCCAACTATCCCGATGCGGTGCGCGGGCTGTGCCTGTTTCACTCTACGCCCAACGCCGACCCGCCGCAAAAGCAGGAAGGCCGCAACCGCGAAATAGCGCTCCTGCGCGAGGGGAAGCTGTCCTTAGTGATCCGGCAGGGCGTCCCGCGCATGTTTGCCGACGATAATGTCCCCCGCTTTGCCGAGAAGATACAGGAAATTTCCGAAATAGCCGAAATTCACAATCCGGAAGGCCTCATCGCCTGCCTCGAAGGCATGAAGCGCCGCCCCGACCGGAATGAATTCCTGGCGTCATTCCGGAAGCCGGCGCTGTTTATCTTCGGCGAAAAAGACCGCTACATTTCACTGGAAACCGCACAGGAACTGTCCGCCCGCTTTCCGCAGGCGCAGACCCTTTGGCTGAAAAACTCCGGGCACAACGGATTCCTCGAAGAGCCGGAAAGGACGGCTGAAGGGTTTTTGAAGTTTCTTTCAAGCATTGACGGTGAACGGGAAGTTAAGAACTAAGAGTTAAGAGTTAAGAACTGAGAGTTAGCTAGCGCCAGCACTCTTAGTTCTTAGTTCTTAACTCAGGAGACATCAGTCTTAAGACTTCCTGCGTCAGTCTTAAGACTTCTTGCGTCAGTCTTGAATCTTCCTGCGTCAGTCTTAAGACTTCTTGCGTCAGTCTTAAGACTTCCTGCGTCAGTCTTAAGACTTCTTGCGTCAGTCTTAAGACTTCTTGCGTCAGTCTTGAATCTTCCTGCGTCAGTCTTAAATCTTCTTGCGTTGGGTTTTGTTCTTTTTTCCTAATTTTGTAGATATTCTTTGTTCCGGTAGATTTTATTTTCGAATTTTTTCTAAATCGTAAAATTAGCTGATTTATTTTTTTTTATTACATTTGCACCAACAAACTTAATTTTTTATTATGAAATATTGCCCAACCTGTGGAGAACCCAATCCGGACAATGCGCGTTTTTGTGTAAAATGCGGCCGTGAAATCCCATCCGAAACAACCCCCTCGCCGGCTTATACGCCGCCACAACATTCCCCCAATCCCAACATGCCGGAGACTTACCTTTGGCAGTCAATCGTGGTAACGATCTTATGTTGCTTGCCGCTGGGCATTCCTGCCATTGTATATGCGGCACAGGTAGAAAAATATTATCTGCAAGGTAATATCGACGCTGCCAACAGAGCATCGCGCAATGCTAAAAATTTTTGCATTGCATCGCTGGTCTCAGGCCTTGCGATAGCGATAATATATGTAATTTACCTTGCTACGGTCGGCAGCTTGCTTGGTCTGTTTGCCGTTGCATAAATGTCGCCCGCCCGCCTGTCGAATTACAAGAAGGCAAGCCTCATCATCATCTGCCTGATATTATTGGGAGGGGTATATTTTATTTTTAATCCGGAGAAAGGATTCTTTCCGCCCTGTTTATTTTATCGGGTTACCGGTTTCCAATGTCCCGGCTGCGGCTCGCAACGCGCTATCCACAGCCTGCTGCACTTACGCATCGGCGAGGCATTTTGTTATAACCTCCTGCTCATTCCGGCATTATTACTGGTTTTCCTGCTTGTTTACCTTACCTGTTTCGGAGGGAAAAAGCGCGCCCCGCAATTATACCGGAAATTATCGGGAAGGAAGTTTATTCTTTCCGTGTTATTCATTATTATAATATATTGGATTGCGCGAAATATCTTTTAGCCACAGGAAGGCGCCTGTTAACGCCTGCTATCACGCCATTACAAACCGTCTGTTTTATTGAATGGATAACGCCCGGCCTGTATTTCGGATACAATGTGAAAAATGTCGGTGCGGAGTTTTTCGATATTGGTTTTTTCTTTTGCCGAAATAAAAATAGAAGGGCTGTGCGCTTTGTCCATCCACGTTTTTTGCAACTCGCTTAACGATACCTGCTCTTTTTCCACCGGCAGCACTGCAAACGGGTCTGGCTCGGTAAACGAATAAGCATCTATTTTATTAAAGACGATGTACACAGGTTTATCCTTAGCGCCTATCTCCTGCAAGGTTTGGTTCACTACGTTGATTTGTTCCTCAAAGTTCGGGTGCGAAATATCCACAACATGAATCAGGACGTCGGCTTCGCGCACCTCATCGAGCGTGCTTTTGAACGATTCCACCAGCTGGTGCGGCAACTTGCGGATGAAGCCCACCGTGTCGCTCAACAGAAACGGCACATTCTCGATAACCACTTTCCGCACCGTTGTATCCAACGTAGCGAAGAGTTTGTTTTCGGCAAACACTTCGCTTTTCGACAATAAATTCATGATCGTGCTTTTGCCCACATTCGTGTAACCCACGAGCGACAGGCGCACCATGTGCCCGCGATTGCCGCGCTGCGACGCCATTTGCCGGTCGATTTTCTTCAATTGTTCTTTCAGTAACGCGATTTTAGTAAGCACAATCCGGCGGTCGGTTTCGATTTGCGTTTCGCCGGGACCGCGCATGGTAACTCCTCCCCCGCGTTGCCGTTCCAAGTGCGTCCACATGCGTGTGAGGCGCGGCAACAGGTATTGATATTGCGCCAACTCTACCTGCGTTTTGGCATAAGCCGTTTTGGCGCGTTGGGCAAAGATTGTCAGGATAAGCGCCGTGCGGTCGAGGATGCTGCATTCCAGTTCCCGCTCAATATTGCGCAATTGCGACGGCGTTAATTCATCATCGAAAATGACCGTGCGTATTTCCTGCGCCTGGATATATTCTTTTATCTCCTGCAATTTCCCGCTACCCACATAGGTTTTGGGATGGGCATATTCCAGCCGTTGCGTAAAACGCTTGCCGGCGGCAATGCCGGCAGTTTCCGCAAGAAACGCCAATTCTTCCAAGTATTCTGCCGATTTCCGCTCGTCCTGTTCCGGCGTAATAATGCCGACAAGTGTTGTTTTTTCAGGCGCAGCGTTCGCAGTGAAATATGTTTTTTTCTCAATCATTAAGTGATGCGATAAACAAAATGGAAAGCGCAAAGCATTAGATATTCCTCTTTACACTTTACGCTTCACTTTCTTGTGGAGCATGTGAGAGTCGAACTCACGACCTCTTGCATGCCATGCAAGCGCTCTAGCCAACTGAGCTAATGCCCCATTTTGGGAATGCAAAAGTAAGATAAAATCGGCAGATGCGCAAATTTAATTTTTATTATGGGATGTTTTTTTAATATTCCCAAAAATCCTGCTCTTTGTTGAATAATTCTGTTTTGATGTTTTCCGATTCCAGCATCATCTCAAAATCGTTGCGGGTGTAAGAACTTATCAGGCGGTTATTTTGATTATTGGATTCCGCTACGATATAGGAATTGAAATAACGCTTGAGGAACAAGTCGTCGAACGACATTTGGGAAATTTCGTTTTCGCCGGTAAAGCAAAGAGTGTTCGCCAGCGTTTTACGTATTTCGGGGTAATATACCCAGAATAAACGTGCTTTTACTTTTTCGCCGTCTTCATCTTCGCCGTCTGCCGTGCGCAGTTGGCGGTGATATACGCGGATAGGGCAAATGCCAATAATCCTTACAAACATTTGCGAATAGCGGGTATCGAAAAACCATTCTTCCTTTATCAGCAGTTCCTGCACTTCGCTCCAGTTGATTTGCCCGCGAATGGTCACGGTAGTATCGCCTGTGCCGTCCATTTTTTGCCTTACCTGTTTGCGGTCGGCGGCATTAAAGCGTGAGACAAGCGATTGAGGCGACAATACGGTAGTAAATTCGTCGGAGTCGGTATCATAGGCCGTTATTTTGCCGGCTTGAATGGCTTGTACCAATGCTTGCACTAAACTCTTGCGGCCTTGCATTACTTCGGTCGGATAGTATAACGGATAATTGATTTTTTCCCGCAGGTCGATAATACGCCATATTTTCGACGCCCACACAACATCGGCTTCGCGAATGG
Organism: Prevotellaceae bacterium; assembly: GCA_031287815.1. Classification (GTDB taxonomy): domain Bacteria; phylum Bacteroidota; class Bacteroidia; order Bacteroidales; family UBA932; genus JAIRKX01. The sequence goes on along the minus strand of JAITSM010000216.1, from coordinate 21,623 downwards.
GAGTGTAGGGGAAAGGCTCTTTTTCCTGAATTATATCCCGGTGAAATGCGCCGTCCATCACTAAACTGTGCTTTTGTTGCAACTGTTGCTGGGCTACTGCGCCACTGCCGGCAAGCAGGAAAATGCTAAATAACGAAAATGTAATAAAATGTTTCATATTGCACATAAATAATTTTTATCTAACTTTTACGGTAAGGTCCGGCAGCTCTACATCGCCATTAGGGCCTCGAGCGATTATATTCGTAAACGCAACGAGCTGTCCGGAACGTACCCGGTTGAACAATTGTTTTTGTTCTTCGGTAAACAATTGCGAGTTGGATGTTTTTTCTTCCAAATAACCTTGAATGGTGGCGGATACCGTGAATGAGGTAACCCGGTATTTTAAATCGAAATCAAAATCTTTCATTTCGGCAAATATTCCCTGGGAAGCCATCAAGTCGCCTTTTGTCGCGTTTTTTGTCGCGATGCCTTCCAGGCGCGGCGTGGGAATAGGCAGGTTTTTTACGCGAAACGACATGCCGCCCATATCCTTTCCGTCGAATGCTACGGAAACCGTGCAGATATTGCCGTTACCCGGAACAAGGATAAACTCGTTTGTGCCACGCGTCATGGTACCGTTGGTTACGGTAGGCATTAATCTTTCCGGCGGCACGCCGGACAATGAAATACTGATAGGGTTTTCTATGCCGCGATACACCACATTCATTTTGGTCGGCGAAACAACAACGTTGGGCTCCGCCACCTGGAACTGGATAGCTACCGGGCGCGTCGTTTTTCCACTAGGGCCGTTAAATTCAATATTGCCTTTCAAATTCACTGGCCCTACTGTTTGCGCCGGATATTTGTAAGTAATTTTTCCCGTCGGGTTGGCTTGATATGTTCTCCCGCCTATTTGCAAAGTCGGGCGCGCCGTCGGGTCATAAGCGGCCAAAAATATCTCGGCGGAATATTCCGTGCCTTTCAACACATAATTGGAAGTAGGAATAATCGCTACGTCGATATTTGAAAATTTAAAATCGGACGCATCAATTTGACCGGACAAATGATTCAGCATTTCGCTTTCGCAGTTGAGAATGTCAAGTTGGAATTTCGACAGCAACGAAACTGCCGAAATCAGCGGAATGCTTTCAAATTGGGTTTCCCAAGTGTGGCGCATGCCGTCGGACATCTCCGGCGGATTGTCGGTTTGCAATAAATTGTGAATAGATTCGGTTACCAGCGGATTGTCGGTAGCCATTCCTAGCAAGAATTCTTTATAGTCGATAATTTTTTTGCGGATGGTATAAGCCTCGCCGTTGCCGTCGCCGAGCAAAATCCGCGACGCTACGTCGGTATTGTCTTTCCCTTCGATAGCCCACGAATCAAAAGTGAGCCCGTCCGCTTCTATTGCTTTTGCATCTTCCCCGTCGCTGGCTTTTACGATTCGTACTTTCAGCTGTTGAATATAGGTATATAATGCTTCAGCCATTGCGTGCACTTCTTCGGCTTTGGCTTGCCACGGGCCTACTTTTTCGGGATTCTCTGCCGCTGCTCGCGCAAAGTCAGACAACTCGGCTTTATTTTTTATGCGGGTGGTCTCAATACTTTGCCTGAGGCTTTTGTTGATAAGCACAAATGCGTCCAATACTTCAACAGATACATTCAGCGCTAACATAGCCGTTAGCACCAAGTACATCATGTTGATCATTTTTTGACGAGGAGTGAGTTTGCCGCCTGCCATAATTTTTTAATTTAAGTAGCTTGTGAATATTTTGGTACATTCCATCATGGTACCTGCTATCGTTTTTTCAAAGTCGTATTTACCGTATGGACTACCGATGTATATACCGTATTAAGTTCGGCAATCAGTTTATTCAGTTCAATCATTTGCCGGTCGAAGTACTGTGATTGTTTTGCCGAGTTGTCCATTACCGTCAGTAGTTTTTGGTTATGCTCAACATATCCTTTATGTTCTTGCATGTATAATTCGTAGGAGGTATTCACGGCTTGCAAATTTTTGTTTAGTGCCGCCAAATTAGCGTTTGCCTGTTGCCCGCCGGCCGTAATGGTTTTTGCTGTTTCGTTGTAAGCGGAGGCGAAGGCTTGTGTCGTTTGGCTCAATGCCGTTAAATTAGCGGAAGCCTGTTGCCCGCCCGACGCAATGGTTTTCGCCGCTTCGTTGTATGCATTGGCAAAGGCTTGCGTGGTCTGGTTCAAGGTGGCTAAGTTGACATTCGCCTGTTGCCCGCCGGCCATAATGGTTTGCGCTGTTTCGTTGTAAGCGGAAGCAAACGTCTGGGCGGTCTGGTTGAGTATTGTCATATTGCCCGCCGCCTGCTGCAACCCGCCGACAAAACGGTTGGAAGCGTCGGCTACGGTAGCTAATGCGCCGAGGCTGCTTACCGATTGGTTAAAACGCTCTACATTCGTTTTCAGGTTTTCCGCCGAGTCGGAATCTATATCCAAACCTTGTCTTTTCCGCACGCTTGGCGCCGCTTTATCTGCCACGCCATGCCTGTCTCCCAATTCAGGAAATACCGCATCCCAGTGATAGTCGAGCGGAAGCGGCTCAAATGCCGAGAAAAAGAAAATGATACACTCAATGCTCATACCGATAGTAAGCATATATCCTGCCATTGGCCAGTGTTGCAGTTTAAACAATGCGCCGATAATAACCAAAGACGCTCCCCAGCCATACATTTTGGCCATAAATGTCTTCCAGCCTTTTTTTTCTACGAATTGAAAGAATGCCATAATTAGTATTTTTAGTTGTTGTTTTTAATTTTTTAACGGGTTCCCATATAGGAGCGTACGCAACGGAATCCAATATAGGACTTGGTTGAATCCTGGTATTCATACATCCGCGTGCCGCATTGCAGGAAAAACGAAATGTCTTTCCACGAGCCGCCGCGCACTACTTTGCGTTTAAACACGCTTGCGTCGGAGCCCCTGGGATTGGTGGTATAATTCGGCTCCAAATCGTGGTACTGGCTATAGGCGTTTTCATCGAATGTATTGGACGTCCATTCGGACACGTTGCCGGCCATGTCGTACAGCCCGTAATCGTTCGGCTCGTAAGAACCCACCGGCATGGTATAAACGCCGCCGTCCAGCTCATATTTCCCGCGTTGCGGTTTGAAATTCGCCAAATAGCAGCCTTCTTTGTTGGTCGTATACGGGCCGCCCCAGGGATACAGCTCGCTTTCCAAGCCGCCGCGCGCTGCATATTCCCATTCCGCTTCATTCGGCAACCGGTAAGGGTTGGGATAATTCCCTTCCAGGCTGGAATAAATCATGTTCGTCCGCCACCAGCAAAACGCCGTAGCCTGTTTCCACGAAACGCCTACTACCGGGTAATCATTATAAGATATGTGGGAAAAATAACTGGTCACAAAAGGCTCGTTGTAGGAGAAAGCAAAATCGCGTATCCAGCACAACGTGTCGGGATACACGTAAACCGATTCTTTCATAATAAATGACCGGCGGTCGCGTATTTCTTCGCGTTCTCCCTGCGCGTTGATGATAAAACCGAGATATTTTTTCTGTTCCGCGTCATAGTGCGCATTAGCGGCCTGCTGGTAGTCTATCCACGAATATTCATAAATCAATTTCCGGACGTCAATTTCCGCCCGGTTGAAAATAGCTTCGTCGCCGGAGTAATTTATCTCCCGGAGAAGCGTACGGTGCGTAGCGTCTTTACGATTGATGCGCGCCCGCCAGTCCAGCGGCCGTCTACTGTCCTCGCTATAATCCTCGTCTTCGTCTTCCGGCAAAAAGAAATTTTCGTCTTCTGCGCCTATCAGCGAGCGGATGATAGAATCCCGTACATAGCTTGTAAACTGCCGGTACTCAAAATTGGTAATTTCCGTTTGATCCATCCAAAAAGCGTTGATCGTGATAGTACGGGGAATAGCATTCATTGCCCACAAAATGTCCTGGTCGTTATTTCCGATCACCACGTGCCCGGAAGGGACATATACCATTCCATTGGGTGGCAATTCCGAAGAGGTGATGGTTTTTCCCTTTGTTCCACGCGACAATTCGCCTGTGTAGCCATAATTAGTCTTCATACACCCATAGAGGCAGAAGGATAATACAATAACCACAAGCAAGTAGAGCGACTTATTCATATTTTAATGTATTTTTAATTTTACAAATATCTTATACTTTTATACCGCTGCGTTCCCCGCACTGCTTTTACTGCGAACGAATAGCTTAACATCAATTCATGCGTCCCCCTGCTGAAGCGGCTTAGCCGGGAAGTGGCGTACTCGTAAGCATAGGCGATATTCAACCCGTCGAAAACCTCCATTCCCGCCATCGCGATAATCGCCTGCCCCCAACGGTAGTTGATACCCCCCCAGTATTTTTTTTTATACATCGCATGGCAAGCTGCGTGATAGCTGGCTTGCGCAAAGTCGGACACAATCCACAGCATGGGCGTTATCAGCCACGTCACGCTGTCCGCAAAAAAGGTATATCCGCCCATAGCATACAGCGTGGGGCGGTACCGCGCATTGTTGTCGACGCCTAACTTCGGGCTGGTAAGGTGCGTGAACGACAATCCGCCAACCCAGCGGGAATCGGAATAATAGGCGCCTGCGCCCAAATCGAAAGCTATCCCTGCATTTTCCTGGCTCGGCGCCACCGGGTCGGCGCTGCCGTCGGGCAGATTCCAGGTGTTCGAAGCATACCAGCTGCTGATAAACCCCAGCGACGCCCCTATTCCTATCTCCCCCGCGCCCAGCGAATGGCGGTAGGCATAGCCCAAATTTAATCCCGGAGCGCGCAGGAAACCTGCCAGCTCGTTCTGTAGCGTAACGCTGATACCGCTACGCACGCCAAATATATTCACCGGCCCATGCACGTTTAGCACCGTAGAAACGGGGGCTTCATCAAAGCCCCGTAACTCCAGCCTGTTGTAGCCGGAGGCGCAGAACATTTCTTCCTGCGTATTCCCTGCATGTCCCGGATTGATAAAGGTCGGGTTCATAAACCATAAATTAAATTGGGCGTCTTGTTGTGCTGAAACTTCACCGGCAAGCCCCATGAAGGCTATTGCCGGAAGTATTTTGTACCACATCATCATGCACTCTATCCCCAATTTCTAAATAAAGTAATTTTGCAAAGTAACTAAATAAAACCGAATTGTACAAAAAAAATACTGTTTTTACAAAAAAAAAATTATTTCATCCCTGCCCCATACGTCAATATAGCTAAGAAATACAGCTGCTTTGACTGCATTTTTTTGCATAGGTTTAATGCGCCCGCAGGTAGTTAACCCTGTGCGTCCATAATACATTTTTCATACGCTTTGGATTGTTCGGCGCCGTCTGGAACAAAGTAAAGATCCGCCCCTATCAATGCAGGGCGTCTTTTTCAAATAATTCTTTTATTTTTGGAATAATGCGTACCGGGTGTTCTTTATAGGCGATTGTTCCTTCCGGCGATACCAATACACAGGTGGGAAAACTAAAAACAGCATATTGTTTTAGAATGGATTTCCCTTTTTCCGCATGGCTATCGTTCAAATGTATCCATGACAAATTATCTCTTTCAATGGCTGCTATCCAATCTGCATCTTGTTGTTCGTTGCATGCAATGCCTATAAATTCGATATTCACTCCTTTTTCTTTTAAACTTTTATATAGTTTTACCAGCAAGGGGCTTGATTCGCGGCAAGGGCCGCACCAGGAGCCCCAGAAATCAAGCAATACATATTTCCCTCTGAATTTCGACAGGGTAACCTCTTGCCCGTCCAGCGCTTTCTGGCTAAAATCAGGGGCGGTGACGCCAACTTCCGACGCACGGGTATTCGCAATATAATTCTTTACATATATTCCTACCGGCGAATTTTGTACCGCCGGCGAAAGGGAATAAAACGCCGCTTCGTATTTATTGATGTCGCCTTTCAACTCATGATCATATATCATCAATCCTGCCGAATACGCCTTATCGGGATATTTTTTTACAAACTCTTTTTCGAGAACCTTTGCACTTATTAATATATCGCCAGCTTGGTTAATCAATGCTACACCTTTGTTTTGTAAGGCGGTGTCGTCTGTTTTCCGTGACTGTTCATACATTTTGTATCCTTCTTTGTGAATAACCAAAGCGCTGTCTGTAATCCGGTTAATCTCCTGCATATCGAGAAAATCGTATAACCCACCGGTTATTTTTAAGTAAAACCAATCGTCTGCGTTACCTGTTACACTCAGCGTGGCATAAGATTCCAAAAAATAATTAGTAAATGTTGGTCTCGTTTCCGTACCTGTTTTTTTAAATTTTTCTCCATCTTTTAAATGGGTTAGCCTAACGTAATTGTCGCTCACGCTGGTTTTGAGCGTAAATTCTCCCGTTTTGGTTACCACCGCCGAATCGACGGCTATCCATAAGGAGGCATCGGGGTCTTCTACAGACAGGACAATCCTGTCGCCTGCTTCCAAACCATCAATAGTTCCTTTAATGATATTTTGGTTTTCCATGCTGCAGGCAAAAAGCAACGCCGTTGCAAACAGTAATATTAAAAGCTTTTTTACCATAATAATTGGTTATTAAATAAAGTTTACGCAAAGGTACGTAAAACTTTTTAAGGTTTCAGGTTTAAATCTGTGTAATCTGAAAAAATCTGTGTCCATCTGTGGGATAAATTTTAAAGTAGGAGGTAGGAAGTAGGAGCGCTGGCGCCAGCCACCCTTCACCCCTCACCCTTCTCCATTAATTTGCTATTTCCAAAATTCTTTCTACCTTTGCACCCAACATTATGCTCTTTTTCATTTTGACCGCTTTTATTCTCTATTGAAATCTGGAAAATTTTAATTGTTCGTGAATAAAAGTAAATATACACGATGAAACGTGAATTTTTACTTACACGAACAAGGTATTCCAGAACCTCAATAGAGTAAATTAAAGTTCACGTTTCGCATTTATCCCCAAACCTCTCTGAAAAGAGAAATTTCCGAAACAGACTAACCGAATAAAAGTTGCCAATATGCAAAAGAGCTTGCGGCAAAGGGGGATTGTTTTGGAGAAAGTGTTTGTGTTTGAAACTAAAATTAAGTGCAAAACAATCCCAAAAGCCGGAAGGAAGTGAAAGGGTGATGGGTGAAGGGTGAATTCCGGCGCCAGCCGACTAATGACTCACGACTAAACCCCCCACAGATGAACACAGATTAAAACAGATTACACAGATTTTAAATGCTCCGTAAACTATAAACTATAAACTTTAAACAATAAAAACAATGAAAATCTTTCTTTTCTTTTTTGCCTTGCTGGGCGGCTGTGCAGCCTTCGCGCAAGCTATCGTTACGCCTATCAGCGCAGATTATGACAAATCAACAGTAACTTTCCGCGTCGCATGGTCGGGAACGGCCGCCAACAACCGCGTATGGGTGTTTGTAGATTTGTGCCCGGCGCCGGGAACCGCTCCGGGAACATTCGCCAAAGCCGTTATCAGCGGGGCTACCGCTACCGCCGGCAGCATACTGACCGTTGCCGGCAATACGCGCGGCTTTTATGTAACAACCAACCCCTCGACCGTTACCGCCACGCTAAGCAACGCCACCGGCAAATTCAACTGGTGCGCCTACGGCAGCAACTTCCCGCCCAATGCGATACACAACGCCTCCGGTGGCTACGACCTGAGAGGCACGCCACCCTTTATTATTACCACCGCCGATGGCACGGCAACGGTAAACGCCGATACCTATTCCGGCGAAGAAATTACCGCACTCACCGACGCCACCGGCTGCCCCGGCGCCCCCTGCGGCAACGACGGCGAATCATCGGGGGTAATTGATTGCTGCGTGCCCGGAACCACCAATTGCAGCGGGACATGCAAAAAGGATACAACTTATACTACAAATGACGGCGCGTGCACCGGAGCATGCAACACCGGATATGTACAATTGCGCAACCAGTGCGGCGAAGTGATCGACCCGCGAGCAGCCGAGACCACGATATCATCCTGCCTGTACGGCTGCCCGGCAGCCCGTAACAGCAAATGCTGGGGCTGCTCGTTGAGCAAAGACTGCAAACAAATAACTGCGTGGAGCGCTTACCTGTGCCAAAGCGATTGCACTGCGGCTAACTACATATACTATGATTTCGATGTTACAAACGCCGCTTACTGCTTTTGCTGTAATTAAATACCTAAACCATGTAAAAACGAATTAAAATAACCCAATGAATCCATATCATTTTCGGAAAATATTCCCATTGTTGCGCCCTGTTCCCCTTAGGGTGTCCTCGCGCATCCCCTTTAACCTCACCCCCAGCCCTCTCTCCTAAAGGCGAGGGGGGAAACCCCTCCCCAACCCTCCCCGAAGGGGAGGGAGCCAACTCCCCCTCCTTCGGAGGGGGCTGGGGGGAGGTAACTAACGACTAATAGAAAAATGAATAATAAAAAGGGATTAAAATTTGAACAGTTTATACCGCCCTGAGGCGGAAGGGGGGCTGTTTCCCATCGGACCGGGGAGCCCCCCCGACGCGCCGGGGAGCCCCCCGGAGGTCCGGGGGAGCCCCCCGAGCGGGTCTGGGGAGTCCCCCGGAGGTCCGGGGAGCCCCCCGACGGTCTGGGGAGCCCCCCGGAGGGCCGGGGAAGCCCCCCGAACGAGCCGGGGGAGCCCCCCGAACGAGCCGGGGAGCCCCCCGAACGAAGCCGGGGAGCCCCCCAATCAATGGTAACTGAATATATTAACTTAAAAAAGGAGGATCAACGGCCAAGCCCGCCGGGCAGCACGGCGCAGAAATCCGCTGGGCAATTCTCGATACCGCCCCGGTGGACATCAGCGAACAGACGCACTCGTCGTTCTCCATTAAACAAGGCATTCTCCATTTTCCATTCTCCATCATTTTGCTTTATCTTCCGGAATCTTGAAAGAGACGGGCAAGATGAAGCGAACGGCTACCGGTTTCCCTTCCTGTTTGCCGGGCGTCCATCTCGGCATGGCTTTTATTACGCGCACCGCTTCTTCATCCAGCAGCGGGTCGACGCTTCTTAATACCTTTACGTCGCTGACCCTGCCGTCGGCTTTAACAACAAATTCGACCGTTACCCGGCCTTCTATTTTCCGGCTGGCGGCTTCTTTGGGATATTTCAGGTTGTCGGAAATAAACTTCAACAGGGCGGCCTGCCCTTCGGGAAATTGGGGATTTTCTTCTACTTCGCCAGCTAAGTAAACCGTAGATATTGTTATATCAACCTTGTCTTTCAGCGGAGGTGGAGGCGGGGCGGTAGCCGTTACTGTGTCCTTTTCGCTTTTTACCGGCGTAGTAAAACGTATTACCTTTTTCGTTTTCGCCGTGTCTTTTTGTGTAGCTACCACGCGGATGTTGCCGGCTAACAATGCCTGTTTATCGTTCCCGTCGAAAATGACGGTTTCCCCCGATTTCGTACGGATAATTACGTCATTATCCTTTTCTACGGTTATCGAGCTTATATCACTCGGGTTTAACGAGGCCAGCGGCTGTTTATCGTTCGCGTCGAAAATAACGGTTTCCCCTGTATTTTTAATAACGGTTATTTTGCCGTTAGAACTTTTTGTGTCCGTATCTTTTTGTATGGTTATTTTGACGATATTGTCAGGATTTAGCAAATCCTGTTTAGCTATTTCCTGTTTTAACGAAGCAATCGTCGTAGCGCTGTCTTTACCCCATGTAATAAATACCGTATCGGGCGAATGGGAAAGAACCGTTTCCGCAATTACGTTTTCAGGGTTTACCGGCAGAACGGATTCCGCCGTAGAGAGTCCGAACAGGGCTACCGGCAACGCAAGGGCGGGCAGCAACCCGAATAATTTCAAGGCAAAAAATTTGCCTCTTTTGTTTTTTGTCATCATAATTAGTCGTTTTTTAGTAAGTGAATAACTGAAACCGCTGGCGTGTCCCGGGTAGGCGCCGGCGGTTTGGCGGAATAAGAGTTTTTGGTATATATTGACGTCGACGCCGCGCGCCAATACCTGCGCGTCCGCAAGGTATTCATGCGTGGCCACGATGGAGGTTTTCAACCGCCATGCAAACGGGTTAAACCATTGCAGCATCACAAACAGCTGCGCCACGGCCAGGTCGATGCTGTGCAACTGGCGGGCGTGCACCTGTTCGTGCCATAAAATTTTCTCATAGTCGCCGGCGGATAATACACTTTTATTGATATATATTTTCCGGAAAAAAGTAAACGCCGAAAAATTTTTGGTTTCCGAAAAACCGCTGGCCGCCATCATGCGGCGCATCCGGTACAGCTGCCTGCAAAAACGGAAAGCGAAAACGCCGGCGCCCAGCAAATAAATAACCAATAACAGCGCGGCAACCGAAAAGCTTTGCTCCACCGGCGCGCCTGCCAACGTTCCTACAGGGAGTTCCCCTATCGTGACCATCGCCGGGCTTTCTTCCGGCGCCAGCAGCGGCAACCGCAGCAACGGGATAAGGCTGCTCAGGGGAATAATGGATAATAAATAAAACCGGTTGAATGCGAAATGCGCTTCCCCGCGCAGCAGCGCATAATAACTCCCCCAGAGGATGGCCGTACATACGCCCGATTCCAAAAGATACATCAGGAAAATCATACTTATTTCCTCCTTTTTTGCAAGTGGGTTGTTTGCTTTTCGTGCAATTCTTTTTCGATAAGTTGCTTTATCGTTTCCAGTTCTTTCACCGAAAGGTTTTCCTGTTGGGTAAAGAAGGACACCATTTCCGGCACGGAGTTCCCAAAAAATTTATGCACCACGTCTTTCATATAACCGCGCGTATATTTCTCTTTTTCTATCAAAGGATAATAGCGGTGGAAGCGGCCGTACGCCTTATGCCCGACGATGCCTTTCTGTTCCAGTATACGCACAATGGTGGACACCGTATTGTACGCCGGTTTGGGCGCCGGCATTTCGGCGATGAGGTCTTGCACCAGCGCCTCGCCTTTGCTCCAGAGGATGTGCATTACTTCTCCTTCGGCTTTTGTCAATTCGATATTCTTTTTCATATATTATAAATTTTCCACAAAGATAAACTAAAAAATTAGTTTAAACTAATTTTTTAGTTTAAAAATTATTAAAATGGTGATATTTAAAAAGAAAATTTTTAATATAAAAAGGCGAAAGCCCCAATTCTCCACTCTCCTCTCCCCATTCTCCTCACCGTTCCCCGTTGACCGACACTTCATAATTAAAATTCCTACCTTTGTATAAAAATTTTACTTATTCACATGAAAGCATACCTTGATTTATTGCAGCATATTTTAGCGGAGGGGACGCATAAAACCGACCGCACGGGAACAGGCACCGTCAGCGTGTTCGGCTACCAGATGCGGTTTAATTTGCAGGACGGGTTCCCGCTGTTGACCACCAAAAAAGTGCACCTGAAATCCATTATCCACGAGTTGCTGTGGTTCCTGAAAGGCGATACGAATATAAAGTACCTCCACGAAAACAATGTAACCATTTGGGATGAATGGGCGGACGCCGACGGCGGGCTGGGGCCGGTCTACGGCTATCAATGGCGCTCGTGGACGGCGGGCGACGGGCGGCATATCGACCAGCTAACGGAAGTGGTCAACGCCATTAAAACCAATCCCGACTCGCGCCGCCATGTCGTGAGCGCATGGAATGTGGGCGATCTGGACGCTATGGCTTTGCCGCCGTGTCACGCCCTGTTCCAGTTTTATGTGGCAAACGGTAAATTATCGTGCCAGCTTTACCAGCGCAGCGCCGATGTGTTTCTCGGCGTGCCGTTCAATATTGCGTCCTATGCGCTGCTCACGATGATGATGGCGCAGGTATGCGGTTTGCAATACGGCGATTTTGTCCATACTTTGGGCGATGCGCACATTTACCTTAATCACCTGGAGCAGGTGAAAACGCAGTTGGGGCGCACGCCGCGCGCCTTGCCGGCAATGAAAATCAATCCGGCGGTGGCCTCCATCTTCGATTTCCAATACAGCGACTTCACATTGGAAAACTATAACCCGCATCCCGCACTCAAAGCGGAAATAGCGGTGTAGAATTATGAAGTATGAAGTATGAAAGCTAATGAGACGCCCTTCACCCTTCACTTCTCACCCTTCACTCCTCACCCCTCACTTCCCCGACTAATGACTCACGACTTACGACTAATAGTAGACATCGGCAATACGGCTGTGAAGATAGCGGTAGCCCATCGCGAGAAGTTATTGACGGTGCGGCAGCACGAACAGTTAACGGACGCTATTCTGGCGCCGCTGGTACAAGCCTACCGGCCGGCGGTGGCGGTGATTGCCTCCGTGCGCAGGGATGGCGAAGCGGAGAAAAAACGATGGCAGCCCTACGTTAAAAAGATTATTTTTTGTACGCCCCGCATGCCTTTGCCTATCCGCAACCTGTATGCCACGCCCGACACGCTGGGCTTTGACCGGCTGGCGGCGGCGGTGGGGGCGCATCATCTTTTTCCGCAACGCGACTGCCTGATTGTGGATTGCGGCACGGCGATCACCATTGACTTTTTAAACAGGCGCGGCGAATTCCCTGGCGGGAATATTTCGCCTGGCTTACAGATGCGTTTTAAGGCATTGCACCAATTTACGGAGCAGCTGCCTATGGGCGCGGCTACCGAAAACGTTGCGCCGGTGGGCACGACGACGCAAGCCGCCATCGAAGCCGGCGTGGTGCAGGGTATCGTCCATGAACTGGAAGGCTATATGGACGCACACCCTTCGGTTACGACCGTTTTTACCGGCGGCGATGCAATTTATTTTGCCAAAAGAATAAAAAACCCGATATTTGTAGTTCGAAATTTGAATTTTATAGGACTTGCTAAAATAGCCGATTATAATGCATATATATAAAAAACTCATTCTTGCTGCCTGCTGCTCCCTGTTTGCAACGATGGCAGGCGCTCAAAACGAAGACGCCGTTAATACTTTTACCCCTTATACCTTTTACGGTATAGGCGACCTCGCCTCCCCGGGATTTTCCTACCATCGCGGCATGGGGGGCATCGGCATTGGCATGCGGAGCAACAGGACGATTAACTACCTCAATCCGGCGGCGCTCAGCGCGCAGGATACGCTGTCGTTCATGTTTGACTTTGGCGCCGAAATGCAAAATTACTACCTGTCCACTTCCGCACAAAGCAGCGCCAACAACAGCTTCAACATGCACCACTTGTCCATGAGTTTTCCCGTAGGGGGAAAAGTGGTGATGGCGTTATCGGTGCTGCCTTACAGCAGCGTGGGCTATGATATTTATCAAAAGGAAACCCGTCCGGAAGTGCTTGTAGCAAGTGGCGATGCGATTTATTCCCATCACGGCGAAGGCGGCTTGAACCAGGTGATGATGGGCTTGGGCTATTCGTTCGGGCGGTTTGCCGTAGGCGGGCAGGCGCAGTACATTTTCGGTTCTATCGACCGTTACGCCAATGTGAGCTTCGCCAACGCCACAGGAATGTCGACAGTGAACAGCGGGAAACTTATCAAGGCAAGTAATTTTGCTTTTGCCTTAGGCGCGCAATACACGCAACCGCTGGGGAAATATAACCTGACGGCGGGCGCGGTATACCAGTTCCAAAACAACATGCCGGTAGAGAAGCTTGATTTTATATACAGCGTCGGCGGCATGGGCACCGACACTTTGCGGTATGACCGCAATACGAGCGCCCGCCTGTTGGTGCCGGCGTCCCTGGGGCTGGGCGTTACGCTCAGCGAAGGGGCGAAATGGTTGGCCGGAATAGATTATACCTACAGGAACTGGACGCATGCGGACTTCGACGTGCCGGCGTCGCGGAGCTTTAAGGCCATGCCCGAACATATTATTCGCGCCGGCTTTGAATATACGCCCAACCGGTATGATATCCGCTATTTCCTGAAGCGGTGGAGCTATCGCGGCGGGCTGTTTTTTGAAAATACCTATTTACAATTCGACGATACCCGTATCAAAAACTTCGGGCTGACGCTCGGCGTGGGTATCCCTATCGGGAATATGAACAATGCGGTGAACATTGCCGCCGAACTGGGGCAACGGGGTACTACCCGCAATAATTTAATACGTGAACGCTACTGGAAAGTGTCGGTCAGCGTTAGCCTGTATGATATCTGGTTTATAAAACAACGATTCGAATAATCATGAATAACCGCCGCACCACGTGTCCCAACCTGTTGGTGGCGCTTATGGCAGGCGCTCTCCTGTCCGGCTCGTGCGACAGCCGGCAGGATAAACTTTCGGCGATTGAAGACCACAAGCAGGTGCCTACTTTGGAAATCGACCGGTTGCAGATTAACTATACCGAAAACGGCTTGCTGCGCATGCATCTGGAAGCGCCGTTGCTGCAACGCTTCCTGCTGGCGGAAGAACCCTACAATGTATTTCCGGAAGGCATGCACGTTTATTTTTATACCGCTGCGCACGAACTGGAAAACGAAATTATTGCCGACTATGCCTACAACCGGGAAAAGCCGGTGGAATACTGGGAAGCCATAGGAAATGTAGTCGTCAAAAACCACCTGAAACAACAAACGCTGTACACCGATACGCTGTACTGGGACCGGGCGAAGAAAAATATTTACACCCATGCGCCGGTACGCATCGTTACGCCCGATTTGTCATTCGACGGGCTGGGCGGCATGGTGGCCGACGAACGGTTTGAAGGCTACAAATTCTTTAATGCCAATAACGGCATACTGTACGTGTCCGACGAGCCTGCCACACAGGACAGCGTAGCCGCTGCGCTGCCCGCTGGCAGCCCGGCGGAAACCGGTGCGCCGCAGGAGGCGGAGCCGCCGCAACCGGCGAAAAGAGCCAGGATGCTTGATAAACAACCTGCGGAAATACTTTCCCCCTTCGCTACGCAGGAAAAAATCCAGGAAGAAATAGTCCGCCCATGAGTACTTCGTTAATCATCGTGCTGCTGGCGTTGCTTTTTTCCGCCTTCTTTTCCGGTATGGAAGTAGCATTGCTGTCGTCCAACAAGCTGAGAATAGAGTTAGACCGCAAGCAAAACAAGCCTTACACCAGAATCGTCGGCTTCTTCCTGCGCCGGACAAGCGAATATATTTCCACTATGCTCATGGGAAACAACATCACGCTGGTGATATACGGCATCGCCATGGCCAACCTCTGCGAGCCGTTCATTGTGGAATATATTGTGCAGTCCAGCGGCGGGATACTGCTTATTGAAACCCTCTTCGCCACATTGATTGTGCTGGTAACGGCGGAGTACCTGCCCAAAATACTCGCGCGGATGAATCCGAACGGGCTGTTGAAAACCCTTTGCTGGCCTGCCTTTTTGTGCTACATCCTGCTGTATCCGATAGTAAAGTTTGTAACCGCCCTGTCAATAGGGTTACTCCGGCTATTCGGCATAAAACTGGCCGCCAAACATTCCAAAATGTTGTTCAGCAAAGCCGACCTGATGAGCCTGTCCAACGAAGTCAGCAGCGCGGGCAGCGACGAGAACGAATACGAACACGATATGGAGATATTCCAGAATGCGCTGGATTTTTCCGAAGTGCTCGTGCGGGAATGCATGGTGCCGCGCACCGATTTGGTGGCGATAGAAAAAGACGAGCTGTTCGACGCCCTCCACCAGGCCTTTATCCGGAGCGGGCATTCGCGCATCTTGGTATACCGCGAAAATATCGACCATATCATAGGCTATGTCCACTCAAAAGATTTGTTTTTGAAAAAAGACCGGACGGAACTGTTACGCCCGATGGATTTTGTGCCGGAAACCATGCCGGCGCAAAAACTGCTTGCTTCATTCATCAAACAGGGAAAGGCGTTGGCGGTAGTTACCGACGAATACGGCGGCACAGCCGGGCTGGTAACCATTGAAGATATTATTGAAGAAATTTTCGGCGAAATACGCGACGAGCACGACAACGAAGAACTCACGGAACGAAAATTGTCGGACACGGAATTTGAATTTTCGGGACGCCTTGAAATAAAATACCTCAACAAAGCCTACGAACTCGACCTCCCCGAATCCGACGAGTATGAAACGCTCGCCGGGTATATCACCTACTGCAACGAAAGTATCCCGCAACCCAACGAAGTATTGCAATTCGGGCGTTTTCGCATCCACATCCTCAAAGCCTCTACCACTAAAATTGATTTGGTGCGCCTCGCACTGACCGACGAGTAGAGTTAAGAACTAAAAGTTAAAAATTAAAAGTTAAGAGTTTTGGTCGCCTTGTTGGAATTTAATTTTCTAATGGCGGCGTTAGCGGCGGCAGCTGCTCTACAAAAGTCTCATAGGCTTTCGCCGGAAGAAACTTTAAATCACAATAACAAACTAACTCCTATTTCATGTGAATGGTTTTTAAAAGGTGGAACGGAAAAACCACAGCAGGGACAAGCTATGCGGCGGCTCAAAGCAATATTGTTGCTCCGGTGAGTTTATTATTTGGCATAAACTATAAAGTGCGAATACAACGCACTGTAGTGTTCATGGCGTTCTGTGGGTAAAGCGCTCGTGCAACACTGACATAATCGCAAGCATCACCGGCAACACACATATGCGTCATCTTCCGCACGACCCAGTATTGCTGGTCGGCGGTTTGCGACAACATCCAGCCTTCAGCATCGAGGGTGGTGTTTTCATAGATTGTTTTTTCGGAAGCCCACCCGTACACATCATTGCTTGTTTGGCAAACGTTTTCTTTAGCAGCGACTATTCTTGAAACCCCTGAGCTTAACCTATAACCAATGCACCCGGGGTTACCCGTGTAATAAGTGTAACTCGCACCATTTACGAGTGACACCAGCATGTTTAAGAATTCGGTATAACTCGGCAAAAGCCATCCATTTGGGCAAATACCCTGAATGTTTGCCCCAAACCCATTTGAGCCACCCCAAGCACCGATGGTCTCATCGCGCGAATATATTCTTCCACACTCATCCTTTGCACAGTTGGAACTAGTCGTACCGGCGGTCTTTCCATTATAGCTCGCCAATTTTACATTCTGTGCCAACCACCATTTATTGTCGGGCATTTTCACAATTCTATACAGTTCATTATCCCGCGTGTCTTTTATCCATGCTTCCCAATTCTGTGCGCCGCTTGGGCGTTGCCGGCAAAGATGCGTAGCATCCATATATAAATCGCTGCCTGTGTAGGGGCAATAAAGGCTTCCTATGCCGGGACAACCGGTAGCATCCGTAAATGTACTGGATGCAGTAACGGTTAAACTTGCTTGCGGTATGGTCGCAGTAGTTACAGTCTGTGCGGGATTGCTTACTATAAAATCGGTTGTACCTTTAAAGGTATAAGTCCCCTTTTCCAACGTTACATTCGGCGGGTAGTCGCTGCCGTAGGCGCACCAATTGAACTTGCCGCTTGCATTGCTTAATGTGGCGGTAACAGTTGTTCCTGCATTGGCAGCGGCATATTCAATAAAAAAGCCGCGCTCAGTGGCGTTAGTAACCGTACCGTTTCCGCCTGTTTTGGCAGGGTTGGAAATGGTGGCGGTAGAAAAAGAGTTTGCCGACGTTGTGCCTGTTACCGGGCAGAAATCTATCCACACCCACACACGATTATTGTAGGGCGCAGAGGGGGTGTTCGTCCATTCCACTTTAAAGGTTACTTTGTTGGTGGAATAATCCGTAGAAAGCGGCGTTACGGTTACGGTGGCGCTTGCTGCAACGCCTATAAGCATTGCGAGAAGAAAGAAAAGTTTTGTTTTCATAAAAATATATTTTTAAAAAGTTAATATTTAATTTTTTTTGTCTATTGTCTATGTTCTATAAGTCCACGTTCTTTTCGCAGCTTCAGGGTTGTTTTCAAACACAAACTTTTTCATAAAAACAACCCCTCGCTACGATTTTTTATTCGCTGCCATTTTCACTGTTTTGACGTTATTCCATATAAATACGAAACGCGAACTAAATTGATTTTTAACGGAGGTTCTTCACTACCCTGTCCTATAACCAATAAGTTCACGTTCATAAAATAAAAAGTGACTTACTTTATTTATAGGACAATTAGAAATTGTGAAGATTTCCGTTAAAAAATAAAACGCCAATATGTAAAGAGCATAATTAACGCTGCAAATATATTACTTTATTTTTTATTTGCAAATTTTATTTCATGATTTTTTTTCGATTCATTGCGTTAAAACACAAGAAGCGAATATCAAAAAGCCATTACTGTATCATCGTTTCTAAGAGTTAAGAGTTAGCTGGCGCCAGCACTTTTAGTTTTTAGTTTTTAACTCCTAACTCCTAACTCCTAACTCCTAACTCCCTCTCCCCTCTCCATTCAATAATATTGTGTAATTTTGCACTATTATTATGACGCAACATTTCCACTATACACCTGACAATATCCCGGACTTTCATTGCCATGTGCCGCTGACAACGCTGCAACCGTCGTTGGTAATAAACGGCGTTTATCGCGAACAGGCGCCTGCGATGCCGGAAAAATTCACGATTGCGCCGCATCAAAACGGCAGGGGCGTTGCCTTGACGGTGGCGGCTGGCGCAGTATTGGCGCAACCGCTGCAAATTATTAACATACGTACCGGGGCGAATACGGACAGCCTGGTATTTTCGAATACATTCCTCATAGGGGCGCAGGCGCAGGCGCAGCTGATTATTTGCGACCACACGCTTTCGCCCGATGCATTTATGACGGAATGTTCCACAACGATTGTCGTGCAACCCGGCGCGCAACTGGAACTGCTGTGGATGCAAAGCGAACACAACCGCTCCCAGCACCGCTCGGAAATACGCATACGGCAAGCAACCGGCAGCAGGGTTACCTGCAATGTGATGACGCTCCACGGCGCATTCATCGAAAATGTGATGGATATAAAGCTGCAGGGCGAAAATGCCGGCTGCCACGCCAACGGGCTGTTCCTGATTGACGGAACGCAAAAGGTTGTGACGGACATCAGCATCACCCATGAAGTAGGTTCCTGCCGGAGCGACCAGCTGTTCAAAGGCATCGTGGACAACGAAGCGGTCGGCCGCTTTCACGGGCGCGTGCTGGTGGCCAAGGATGCGCAAAAAACGGAAGCTTACCAAGCAAACAATAATTTATTGCTCACCAAGCAGGCCAAAATGTACACACAGCCGCAACTGGAAATTTACGCCGACGACGTTAAGTGTTCGCACGGCGCAACCATTGGCCAGCTTGACGAGCAGGCGCTGTTTTACCTTCGTTCACGCGGCGTGGCGCTCAAAGAGGCGCGCCTGCTCCAGCAAATCGGGTTTGTGCAGGACGTCCTCGACAAAATAGGCATTGCCCCGTTGCGCGAGCGTATCGCCGGGTTGGTAGAAAAGCGTTTGCAGGGAGAATTCTCCCGGTGTACTGATTGCGAGCTGCATTGCTGCTGATACCACTTTTTATGCACAAAGCGTTGTTGAAAAACCGGGAACGCTGATTAGGCCTTACGTTCCGTCCGCTTGTTAATTTCTTCGTTAATAAGTATCGTTTTTGTCCTACCAAAAAAATTGGAAGTTGTCGTAACTTAGCATTCCGTTTTGCACAAAATAAAACCACCTTAATATTTTATTATTATTTATTTAAATTAAAAAAAGATGAACCTTGCCATGCAACCGTCACCGCTACCGGGAATCGCCCCGGTGAGTATACCGTTTAATATACCGGAAGAAAAATATATAAAACTAAAAGAAGAAATGACTCCAAATAAAGAACCGCAGGTGGAAAAACAGGCGGAAAAAACGGCGAACAAAGCCGGCAAACAAAAAATTTACAGTTACGAAGAAGCGGTAGCGGCAACCAAAGCCTATTTCAACGGCGATGAAATGGCGGCCAACGTGTGGGTAACCAAGTATGCAATGAAAGACTCGTTCGGAAATATTTTCGAACGCACGCCCGACGACATGCACCGGCGGCTGGCAGGGGAGTTCGCGCGTATCGAGCAACAATACGCCAACCCGATGAGCGCCGGAGATATTTTCGAACTGCTGAAAGACTTTAAATATATCATCCCGCAGGGCGGCCCCATGACCGGTATAGGTAACGATTGCCAGATTGCGTCATTGTCGAATTGTTTTGTCATCGGGCATAAAAACCCTGCCGATTCTTACGGCGGCATTATGCGCATCGACGAAGAACAGGTGCAGCTGATGAAACGGCGCGGCGGCGTGGGGCACGACCTCTCGCATATCCGCCCGGGAGGCAGCCCGGTGCTGAACAGCGCTCTTACTTCCACCGGCGTAGTGCCCTTCATGGAGCGCTATTCGAACTCTACGCGCGAAGTGGCGCAGGACGGCCGGCGCGGCGCGCTGATGTTAAGCATCTCCATTAAGCACCCCGACGCAGAGCATTTCATTGATGCGAAAATGGAACAGGGAAAAGTAACGGGTGCCAACGTGTCGGTGAAAATCGACGATGAATTTATGCGCGCCGCCCTGCACGGGAAAAAATATGTAGCGCAATACCCGATTGATGCCAAAGATCCGAAATACAAAAAGGAAATTGACGCTACGTCCCTGTGGAAAAAGATTGTTCACAACGCATGGAAATCCGCCGAGCCCGGCGTGCTGTTCTGGGACACGATTATCCGCGAATCGGTGCCCGACTGCTATGCCGACTTGGGGTACCGCACGGTAAGCACCAACCCCTGCGGCGAAATACCCCTGTGCCCTTACGACAGTTGCCGGCTGATTGCGCTCAACCTTTACGGCTATGTCGAAAGCCCGTTTACGAAAAAGGCGGTATTTAATAAAGCGTTATTTATACAGCATGTGGCCAAAGCCATGCGCCTGATGGACGATTTAATCGATTTGGAACTGGAAAAAATAGACGCCATCATTGCCAAGATTGACAGCGACCCGGAAGACGCCGACGTACGCCGCGTGGAACGCGAACTGTGGATAAAGATAAAGGAAAAGGCCGTCAACGGCCGCCGCACCGGCTTGGGGATTACCGCCGAAGGCGACATGCTCGCCGCCCTGGGGCTGCGCTACGGCACGGACGAAGCAATTGACTTTTCCGTAGGCGTGCAAAAAACATTGGCCATAGAGGCCTATCGCGCTTCGGTAAACATGGCGAAAGAACGCGGCACGTTTTCCATGTACGACGCCAAAAGGGAAGAAAGCAACCCGATGATTAACCGTATCCGCAAAGAAGACGAAGGATTGTATGAAGAAATGGTACGCTACGGCCGCCGCAATATTTCCATGCTCACCATTGCGCCGACCGGCACCACCAGCATGATGACGCAAACGACCTCGGGCATCGAGCCGGTGTTCTCGCCCATGTACCGCCGCCGCCGCAAGGTGAACCCAAACGACAAGAATGCGAAGATTACCTACACCGACGAAGTGGGCGACGCATGGGAAGAATACAACGTGTGCCACCATAAATTCCTCACATGGTGCGAAGCCAACGGCTATAACCTCGACGAAGTGATGAACTACAACGACGAAGAGCAAAAACAGCTGATCGAGAAATCACCCTATTATAAAGCCACCGCCAACGATGTGGACTGGGTGGCGAAGGTGAAAATGCAGGGACGCATACAGAAATGGGTAGACCATTCTATCAGCGTAACGGTCAACCTGCCGGCAAACATTACCGAAGAAATAGTAGCGGAGGTCTACAAAACGGCGTGGGAGAGCGGATGCAAAGGCATCACGGTATACCGCGACGGCTCGCGCGGCGGGGTGCTCATCAACAAAGAACCCAAGAAAGAAGAAGCGCCGGCGGGAATGCCC
>JAITSM010000105.1 GCA_031287815.1 Prevotellaceae bacterium | reverse complement strand
CGAAAAATTTTTCGCCCCTACATGCGGAAAACGAAAACCGCCGGTATGGAAACATGCCGGCGGTTTTTTTGTGAATGGAGAATGCCCTTTACCCTTCACCGTTCACCCTTCACTTTTCATTAAATAAACTTTCTCAATTTTTTTTCAAAAACGGATTTGCTGATGATGCGGTAATGCGGCTTGTAGCGCTCCTGGTAGGCGGGGCTGTGGTGCACGGTGAATTTCCCTTCTGCCAGTAGGGCGCTTATATGCGCTTTGTCGGCTTCGTAGCCGGGAAGGTGGAGCTGCATGCCGTCGAGGATGTGTACAATTTTATTCCATTGCGCCACCCACACTGCCGGCGGGGGCGGCGTGGCGTCGTTGGCGCTTTCAATGAACGCCTCGAGAAAAAGGCCGAACGGGATTTTATTTTCTTTCACTACGGAAAGGTCTACGCGGTAAAAACGGCCTTCGCTTCCGGTGGGCTCTATTATTGCGCCGGCGGTTTCCTCATATTCGCCCAGTTCCTGTTGTAGATAATTTTTTGCCGCGGCAGCGTCGGGAATAATATGCCCGGGCCCAAAATAATCCTGGAAAAAGTTTTTGTAAATATCCTGCAACCGTGTTTCCGGATATTTTTTCAACTGTTCATTCACGGCCTCCTGCACGGCCTCCGGCGTCAGGGACGGTTGGAAAACATAGCCGCCTTGTTTGTTTTCAAAGACCCACCCCACACTTGGGAAGGCAATGTGCGACCCGGCTATGGGGCATGCGTTTTTTGCCGCATACGCCAGTATTTTCTTGCGCGAGGCAACCGCCTGTTCGGGGTGCACGTCGTAGGTTACGGCCACTTCGGGATGCGGCAGTTGGACGTTTGTGGCATGCGTCAAGTCAGCCCATATCAGGAACTGTTCCTCGCCAAGCCCGACTTTGTACATCGTATGCCCCGGCGTATGCCCGAACGCCGCGACGCCATAGATGCCGGGAATCACTTCCCGCTGTTCGGGAGCGTCTATTTCCGCCGGCGTAAAGAGAAATATCCGCTCGGCATATGCATCCAGGGCTTTCCGGGCATTTTCAAAACCGCTGCGGCGGCCTTCCGGCAATTTATTCATCTCTTCGCCGCTTGTCCAGTAGTCGTATTCCTGTTTCGACAAATAAACGGTTGCATTCGGGAACGCCGCTTTTCCGTTGCGCAGCAATCCGCCGATATGGTCGCCGTGCAGGTGCGTCAGCAGCACCACGCTGATGTCGTCCGCCGTCCACCCGAACGATTGCAGGCGCTCAAAGAGCTTGGCGCCGAAACCGGCGTCTATCAACGTTAATTGTCCGTACCGGTAAATTAAAAAAGCATTCACTGCGCTTGGGATAATGCCGCCGGGCGCATATTTTTCAAGTATTTCCGGCGTAGCGCCGATGAGGGTGTTGGGGTTTCCGTTTTGTTGCATTTCGGGCAATACGCTAACATTTGCCAGCGGCAGTTGGTAACTGAAAATTTCCGGCGCCTGTTGCGCTGCCGCCGGCGTAACGGCGAAGACTGTGGCGATAAGCAGTTGATTAATTTTTTTCATCACATCTATTTTTGAAGGTTAAAATACCTGTTTAAAGAGATTACAAATATACGATTTTTTGCCTATTTATTATTTTTTCGTAGTTTTGTACCTGCAATGATGAAACAATTTTTCAAATATTTGTTTGCCGGCTTGCTGGTGTCGGTTTACGGAACGAGCATCATCGGGGTGGGGCGGCATTATTGCCAGTGCGAGGAGGCCGTACAGGTGGTATTGCCTGCGGTAGGGCATCACGCCTGTAAGCACCACCATTCCCGGCAGGAAGAAGAATCGCATTGTTGCCATGCAGCGCAGGAAGCTGTCGCTGATTCCTGTGCCGGCGCTTCCGAAACGGAAGAAGGTACCGGCGAGGGCGCATGCTGTATGGTGCAAGTCGAACTGCTGCAAATCGACCAAAACCGGCCCTCCCTGTCGAAGATAGCTCCTGATTTTTATTCTTTATTCTTCTTTTGCCCGGCGGCTGCGCTTTTCGCGGGCAATATGCCGGCAGTGGCGGCCATCGCCCCGGCCCACCCGCCGCCGCTGTTAGACACAAAACATCCGTCTTTCCTGCGGGTGCAACAATGGCGTTTATAATGGTACACGGAAAATGAAATGCGGCGGATGATGCGCAGGGCGCTCCGCTGGTTGTTCCATTTTCCCTTATCCCGTGCCCATTCTTTAAATTGTATCATTTAAACGTTATTTAATTTCATGAAAAAGATTTTATTTTTCGCCACTATAATCATCAGCCATACGATAGCTGCACAAGGTATCAAAGGCGTCGTTTCGGGGCTTTCGCCTTCGGGCGAAAAGACGCCGCTGCCCTATGCTTCGGTCTATTGGCATCATGCGGCCATGGCCGTTACCACCGATGAAAACGGGCATTTCACTATTGCTCCCCCGCCGGCGTTTCCGGCGCATCTCATCGCTTCCTTCGTGGGCTACGAGAACGATACGTTGACCGTTACTTCTACGGAAGATTCGCCGGATATCACGCTGCACGAAGGAAGGGCGCTCGACGAAGTAGTCGTTACCGGGCGGCAGGCCGGAAACTATATTTCCAAACTCTCGACAATCAAAACAGAAGTGATCAGCGCCGCCGGCTTAACCAAAATGGCGTGCTGCAACCTCGCCGAAAGTTTTGAAAATTCCGCCGGCGTAACGGTGGGTTACAGCGATGCGGTGAGCGGCGCACGGCAAATACGTTTGCTCGGGCTGTCGGGCAACTATGTGCAGATGCTGGATGAAAGCCGCCCCGACATGCGCGGGCTTGCCCAGCCTTTCGGCTTGAGCTATACGCCCGGGCAGTGGCTGGAAAGCATCCAGATTGCCAAAGGCGCCGGCTCCATTTTGCAAGGCTATGAAAATATCACGGGGCAAATCAACCTGGAATACCGCAAGCCGGTTACGCCGCAGCCGCTGTTCCTGAATTTATATTTCGACCGGTTTTTGCGTACGGAGGCGAATGTGGTTTCATCGCTGCAACTGTCGGAGAAATGGTCTACCGCCCTGCTGGCGCACGCTTCCACCGACCCGAAAAAGTATGACGACAATCACGACGGCTTCATGGATGAGCCGGTGAAGCGGCAAATCAATCTGGCCAACCGCTGGATATACCTTGCAGATAACGGCGTTCAACTGCGTTTCGGCATCAAAGGCCTGTACGAAAAACGCGAAAGCGGGCAAATGGATTTTGACTACAGCCGCCCGCGCGATACCACCGGCTACGGCAGCCGGATTGAAAACAAACATTTCAATGCCTACGTGAAGGTAGGCGTCCCGCTGTCCGTTGCGCAGCCGCCGCGCGAAGATATTGCTGCTGCGCAGGCAACCTCGAATATCGCCTTTATCGGCGATTATACGTTCCATGAATTGAACTCGTTTTTCGGGCTGAAGAACTACAACGGGCGCGAAAATACCGCTACTTTCAACGGGCTGTTCCAATCGGGTTTCGGCAAGTACCATACCTACACCGCCGGCCTCAGCTTCCGCTGGGACGATTACCGGGAACTGCTGGAAGACGCCTGGCTGGACAATAGCCGCCGCCCACACGATAATACAATCAATTTAAACAGGAGGGAAATTACTGGCGGGCTGTTCGGCGAATATACTTTTAACTACAAGGAAAAACTGACGCTGGTAGCCGGTTTGCGCGCCGATTACCACTCGTTGTACCGCTGGCTGCTTACGCCGCGCGCTACCTTGAAATACCATTTTTCCGACCGGTTGATTCTGCGGGCTTCGGCGGGGCGCGGTTTCCGCACGGCAAACGCCATTACCGACAATATCGGGATACTGGCAACCGGGCGTAAAATCGAAATCGCCGACGATTTGCAACTCGAAGAAGCATGGACTTTCGGCGGCAGTTTTTCATGGTATCTTCCCTGGGGCTACGACGACAACGCCTCCATCAGCGTGGATTATTTCCGCACCGATTTTACCCATCAGGTACTCGTGGATGCGGAACGCTATTTGTACGAACAGCCGCAGCATTATTCCACCTATTGGATTTACAACCTGAACGGAAAATCGTACTCCAATACGTTTCAGGTAGATTTCAGCATACAGCCCATGGCGCGTTTTACGCTGCTGGCGGCGTTCCGCTACACCGGCGCGAAGACCACCTATACTGGCGGCCGCCTCCGGGAACGCCCCCTGAACGACCGTTTCAAGGCGTTGCTAAACCTGCAATACGCCACGCGCATGCACATCTGGACTTTCGACCTGACCGCTCAATTGAACGGCGCCACCCGCCTGCCGGACGTGGAAACGATGGTTCCCGGAAACCGCTATTCGCCGGTATACCCCATGTTCTTTGCGCAGGTCACGCGCAAGTTCAAAGGCGTCGACCTGTATATCGGAGTGGAAAATATTTTGAATTATATGCAGGACGACCCGATTCTCCATGCAGACGACCCCTACAGCCCGCTGTTCAATTCGACCGTCATCTGGGGGCCGCTCATGGGGCGGCGAATCTATGCAGGATTTAGATATACTTTGTTTAAATAACTACAATTAACTACAATTAACTACAATTAACATGAAAACAATTACCCTTATTTTTTGCAGCTTATTTTTATTTGCTGCTGTCGGCTACGGACAAGCGCCGGCGAAGTTGAAAAAGAACGAAGCGGAAGTGACGTTTATCGTAAACATCCATTGCCACAACTGCCAAAAGAAGATTGAAAATGCCCTTCCGCACGAAAAAGGCGTACTGGATATGAAGGTAACGCTGGAGACGAAGGAAGTCTGGATTAAATTCAACACCGCCAAAACCGACAAGGAAAAACTCGTAAAAGCCTTTGAAAAATTAGGCTACACCGCGAAGGAAGCGGAGAACGTGTTTAATTGAGAATGGAAAATGGAAAATGGAGAATGGAGAATTTTTTTGAAGTATGAAGAGTATGAGGTATGAGCGCTGGCGCCAGCCGCCCCCCCTCTCCTAAAGGGGCTATCGTTTATACACAACATTTAGGGTTGTTCGCTGGGTTTATTAAAGAGAAGCGCTAACTTTGCCGTCAGAAAACATTTAAGGGCCAAAATATGGAGAGTAAAGTAAGGAAATACACCCGGAGTTCCACAGATGAACG
>JAITSM010000069.1 GCA_031287815.1 Prevotellaceae bacterium | reverse complement strand
ACCGTCAGGTGCGACACCGTGAAATTACCCAACGGACGTCAGATACCGTCTTATTATGTGACGGAATATCCCGATTGGGTGAACGTAATTGCAATAACGAAGGAGAAACAATTTATTTTCGTAAAACAGTACCGCCACGGCATCGGAAGCGTACATTTCGAGTTGTGCGCAGGCGTCTGCGAAAAGAAGGACGCTTCGCCCCTGATTTCGGCGCAAAGGGAACTGATGGAAGAAACCGGTTACGGCAACGGAATTTGGGAAGAATACATGCGCCTGTCGCCAAACCCTTCAACGATTAAAAACACAACCCACTGTTTTTTGGCAAGGGATGTGGAAAAAGTCAGCGAACCGCACTTGGAGGACACGGAAGACCTCAGCGTGCACCTGTTTTCCTGCGAAGAAGTCAAAAAAATACTGGACAACGATGAAATAAAACAATCCCTGATGGCTGCTCCGCTATGGAAGTTCATGGCGGAAAACATTGAGAAAATATAAATTTGAATATGACCAACAATGTAGTCCACCGTTTTTTTCGGCAGGAAGATTTCCCCATTCTGGAGGATTTGCTGTACGAAACCATTTTTCAACCCGAAGGCGCAGGCCGGCTGCCGCGCGATATTATCAAAAATCCCGAAATAGAAGCCTATATTCGGGATTTCGGAAAGAAAACGAACACGATTATGTGATGACGCTGAAATTGGTTTAAGAAAACTCAAGCTGAAAAGGATGATCAAACCCGTCGCAAAAGTGACAGCGCAGCCAATAAAATTTTATATATACATTCGTTCATCGGTAAAAATTGTTTAAATTGACCGTACAAAGGCAGGGGCAATAATTTTTACAGACAATCCTCATTTGTCGGTATTTTTAAGTGCGGAAATTACTGCAAACAGGGGAGGGTAAGGCGCAAAAACAGCAGGGGCGAAAAATCTTTCGCCCCCTGCCGTTTTCCTT
Source organism: Prevotellaceae bacterium (assembly GCA_031287815.1). GTDB lineage: Bacteria > Bacteroidota > Bacteroidia > Bacteroidales > UBA932 > JAIRKX01. The sequence goes on along the minus strand of JAITSM010000069.1, from coordinate 38,586 downwards.
TTGCCCCTCCGGCCCCCTCTTCTTTTATTTATAACTTATTGACAGGTTGATTATTTATTATCGTTCCCATCGCCATTGTGTACGTCCCCATTTCAAATGTGTACGTCCCCATTGCGAATGTGTACGTCCCCATTTCAATTGCGTACGTACACATTTCGATTGCGTACGTACACATTTCGGTTGTCTGATATTTTAATTCATTTGTATAGGTTTCAGTTGCAGCAGTAGCACGCCTCTATTTTATTATTTGGTTCAAATTATACTTAGCGAATGCAGCGGACTTGATTCCAACTGAGATGGTTCTCGTAGCATACGGGGGGATGCGCAGTAGTTCGGTCCCAACAGAAAGTTCGTCTTCCCTCCATAGACTCCCAAGCGTTAGGGAACCATGTTATGTCATAGATGCATCCTGTTGGGATCGTTTCGTCCGCACCATCAGCTCTACTGGGATCTGGGATTACAGCATACCCATAGAAGTCGATTCCTGTTCCGTATACAGCATATGTATTAGCAGCCAGTAGTTCTTCTTCGCTAGCTATATTGTGTATATAGGTAAATTGAGCTACTGATGGAAGTATCCATCCTGCTGGACATGCGACAACAGGACGATTATAAATTGTCCGCTGTGCGCCAGTCGGACATTTGTAGCTTTGTTTTGTAGCTGAAGCATCGTATCTCATTTCTTCAGCTGTCCACCAAAGTTCGTCAGGCATCAAAACAATTCTATACAATTCCTTATCTCGCGTGTCTTTTATCCACGCTTCCCAATTTTTTGCGCCGCCGGCGCGCTGTTGGCAAAGATGCGTAGCATCAATAAATAAATCACTGCCCTGATAAGGGCAGAAAACGCTCGGACAGGCTGTTTTATCCATAATAGTTGTGGGCGTAATAGTCAATGCAGAAGTGGCAAGCGTTGTTCCGGTTACCGTTTGAGTGGCTCCACTAGTGGCAGTCAATATAAATGGCGGCGTGCCGCTGAAAGTATAAGTTCCGTTATTTAGTGTTATATTCGGCGGATAGTCGGACACGTAGGCACACCAATTGAATTTGCTTGCGGTAATGTTTAGTTTAACGCTAACGGTAGCGCTATAGCTGCCGCTGTTGCCTTGCAACCAAAACCCTTGCCGGTTGCTGCCGTCGTAAGAAATTACGCCGCCGGAAACTGTTCCCGCAGTGGCGCGTGTCCACAAATTTCCTGAAGTGGTGTTGTTACTGTTTACCGTGATATAATCTACCCACACCCATACTTTGGAGAGGTGCGTAACATCGCGCGAGCCGGCGTTCCACCACACGCGAAAAGACACGGTTTTGTCCGTATAATTTGCGCTAATTGGTGTAACATTTGTTACCTGTGCGCCTGCTGCAATGCTTATAAGCATTGTAAAAAAGAAAAGAATTGTTTTCATAAAAGTAAATTTTTAAATTGTTATTATTTTTGCAGCCTTGGGGTTGTTTTGCAAACACAAACCAACTTTATAAAACAACCCCTTGCTGCGAATTTTTATCCGCTGCCAATCATTGCAGAAGTTTTTAATAAACGTTTTCTGCAATTTGTTTCTTCAACTTTTATGGTGATTTTTTCCTGATTCCACTAAAAAACCAAGAGTGGAATGGGCGTTATGCTTATTGATACCAGAGGTTCTGGAAGACCCATCACGTAAATAAGCAGAACAACCCACATCCACTCTTGGCGAGGTTGCTTTTACTTATTATTCGTACGTGATTGAAATTTTCCAGATTTCTGGTATCCGCAGAATAAAAGTTAAAGCGATATATATTTTTTATATCTATTTCAGAATGTCAAAGAGCACATAATAACCGGTGCAAATATAAAACAATATTTTTTAATGGCAAGTTTTTTGAAAAAAAGTTTCAGGGAAGTTTGTTATAGCATCCTCAATATGGATTGAAAGATGAGCAGCCCGTCGGTGTTGCCCAATTCCGGGTCGGCGGCGCGTTCGGGGTGCGGCATCATGCCGTATACGTTCTTCGCCTTATTGCAAATGCCGGCAATGTTATTCACCGAGCCGTTGGGGTTGGCCTGTTCCGAAATCACGCCGTTTTCGTCGCAATAGCGGAACAGCACCTGGCCGTTCTGTTGCAATGCCGCCAATGCTTCCGCGCCGGCGTAGTAGCGCCCTTCGGCGTGCGCAATAGGGATTTTCAGCGGCTGCGTAGGGTTCAAAAATTTCGTAGCATACGACGTTTTGCTGTCGGGCAACAAGCAGGTATTTTTACAGATAAATTTCTGGCTTACGTTGGGCAGCAAGGCGCCCGGCAATAATCCGCTTTCGCACAGGATTTGAAATCCATTGCATACGCCCATGACAAAACCGCCCTTGCCGGCAAATTCCATTACTTCGCGCATAATGGGCGAAAACTTCGCCAACGCGCCGCAGCGCAAATAGTCGCCATACGAAAAGCCGCCAGGCAACAGGATACCGTCCACTTTTTTTAAGTCATGTTCTTTGTGCCATAACGCAACCACTTCCTGCCGCAATTTATCGCGGAAAGTATAAATCATGTCGTGGTCGCAATTGGAGCCGGGAAAAATTACTACGCCAAATTTCATTGTCTGATTCGTTTATTTGCGCGCCTGCCGTTCGTTTTAACGCGCTGTGTTTTTTTACAAAATTACAAAAATTCCACTATATTGTAAATAAATAATCGCCGCCAATAAAAACAACCAGCAAAGCATTTTCGTTTTCCGTTTGCCCGGCTGCGCCAAATAATTAGCCGTAATCACCGTTACCGGCGCCGCCAGCAGGGGCATTGCCTGGTAATTGTAGGAAGGGTAAAAGATGATGCCGGCGATCACCAGCAGCAACATCCACGTGAAAATCGTGCGAATGTGCATTATTTTTATTTTATTTACCGACGCTTTGGTTAAAGTGTGCGTCAACGATAAACACAACAGGAGCGCCGTGCCCGCGAAAAAAACGAGCAATGGCGTATCGGCAAAAGCCGCTTCGGGCAAGCCTTGCGGCAACAGTTTCAAAAACGCTTCCTGTGTACCGGCAATATCCTTTGCGGCCAGCCGGTAGTAGAAAAGCAAGTAGGCATACGGCGTGAGCGCGCCGAAGAAAGAGGCCACCCAATCGCGCCAGGCGAAGGTACGCAAAATAATTATTGCCACAGGCAGCAACAGCAATAACAGCAACGCCGGCGGGAAACACAGCGACGCCAACGAAAAACAAAACGATGCAATAAACAGTTCCGCCAGTCCCGGATGGCGTTGATGGGAAAGGAATAAATAATGCAGCCCTATAAAAACGAATAGCACAACGGCCTGTGTGCCCGAAAACCATTGCGTGGCAGGGATAGCAGAAGAAAACAAAACATACAGCAACGGCAATAAAAAGTCATTTACCGGATGAAATAAATGACGGTTGTTAAGAATCAGCAGCGCGGTGGCGGAAACGAAGGTTAAAATAAAGGCAATGTATGTCCAGATTTTTGCGCCCGGCAACAGCCCCATCCATAACGAATGCGCTTGCATTTGTTGGTACGCTTCGCCGGCAGGAATTTGCAGGAGCGAAAACAATGACGGTATCCACAGTACGAACAACAGCAAAAAACAAATGATTAGTGCAGAAAAAGTATTTTGTTTAAAGGAGCCTGTGATCATAAACTTTACGGTTTGGCATTAAAAAAATCGTACGGATGCGTTCTTAGTTCAAACAGTCCAGCCCGATGTCCCGCCGGAAACAGATGTCTTGGAAATGAATGGCAGCCGCAGCGTCATACGATTTTTTGCGCGCCGCCGGCACGCTTTCCGCCAACGACGTAACCGCCAGCACGCGCCCGCCGGCAGTTACCAGCGTATCCTGCTGCCGCGCCGTGCCGGCATGAAAGACGATGCTTCCCTTCACTTCCTCCAGTCCGGTTACCGGATAGCCTTTCCCGTACGTTCCGGGATAGCCGCCCGACACGCACACCACCGCCACAGCCGTTTCCGGAGCTATGGCGCAGGCTTTCGCATCCAGCGTTTGCTGAGCCACGCCGTCGAACAAATCCAGCAAATCGGATTGCAGGCGCGGCAACACCACTTCGGTTTCGGGATCGCCCATGCGGACGTTGTACTCAATCACGCAGGGCGTGCCGTTCACATTCATCAACCCAAAGAAAAGAAAACCTTTGTAGGTAATGCCCTCCTGTTGCAGCCCGGCAATGGTGGGTTGTATTATCTGCCGTTCCACTTTTTGCAGGAACGCCGGCGTGGCAAAAGGCACAGGCGAAACAGCGCCCATGCCGCCGGTATTCAGCCCGGTGTCATTATCGCCCGCGCGTTTGTAATCCTTCGCTTCGGGCAATAATTTGTAGTTTTTCCCGTCGGTCAAAATAAACGCCGAAAGTTCTATTCCCTGCAAAAATTCTTCAATCACCACCTTGTTGCTTGCCGCGCCGAACATTCCTTGCAGCATGTTCCGCAATTGCCGTTTCGCCTCGTCGCGCGAATGGATAATCAGCACGCCCTTGCCGGCGGCCAGCCCGTCGGCCTTGAGTACGTAAGGCGCCGGCAGTTCGTCGAGGAACTGTTCGCCCGCAGCAATGGTTTCCGCCGTAACGGTTTGGTAACGCGCCGTAGGGATACCGTAGCGCTGCATGAAATTCTTGGCAAAATCCTTGCTGCCCTCCAATTGCGCGCCCCGCCTGCAAGGCCCGATGACAGGTATGTTGCTTACCGCCTTGTCAGCGGCGAAAAAATCAACGATGCCGTTCACCAAAGGCTCTTCGGGGCCTACGACAATCAGGTTTATTTTTTGCTCCAGCGTTATTTTTTTCAACGCTTCAAAATCATTTACGGCAACGGCGATATTTTCGCCGACGGCAGCGGTGCCGGGATTGCCGGGCGCAATGAACAGCTTCTCCAAACGCTTGCTCTGCGCCAGCTTCCATGCCAGCGCATGCTCTCTTCCCCCCGACCCTGTCAATAATACACGATACATCATTTTTTTATTTTACGAATTTATGGATTTAGCACCACCTCATCATCGCTTCACCCTTCACGCCTGCCATCACATCATAATCGCTTTGCATTTCCAGCCTTTGGAATAAATAAAATCCAGCACTACCGGCAGGGCAAACCAAAGGTTTTTCGCCGACTTGCGGGAATCGTGGAATACCACAATGTCGCCCGGACGCAAGGATTTTATTACGCCGCGCACACAGGCTTTGCCTGTCAAGCTGCGGCTATAGTCGCGGCTCAGCACGCTCCACATAATAATATTATAGCGTTCCCCGACCATTCGCGCCTGATACGGCCCGATACGCGCATACGGCGGGCGGAACAAATTGTTGCCGATAAAACTTTCCGCCAAATCCACATCGCGCAGGTAAATGCCGGTATCCATGCCCCAGCCTTTGATATGGCTGTAGGAATGATTGCCGACGGCATGCCCCCGCGCCTTAATTTGTTCGAATAATTCAGGGTTCATTTCCACATTTTTTCCCAAACAGAAAAAGGTCGCTTTGGCGTTGAATTTCGTCAGCTGATCAAGCACCCAGGGCGTAACTTCGGCGGTAGGCCCGTCGTCGAAAGTCAAATAAATACCATCCTTTTCCGCAGGGAAATTCCAGATGAAGTTCGGGAATAAATTGCGTATAAATCGCGGCGGGCTGAAGCGCATGAGTTTAGTGGTTAATGGTTAGTTGAATGATGATGTTCTAATTTACAACTTAATGCATAGCTCTTATTTTCCCACAAATATACGCAAAATATTCCATTGCCCTCCAAAGCAAAGCCGCCTGCGAAAACAGGCGGCAACTTTCAACTAATTGTTCATGCCTTCCACATTTGACCGTTGTCGGTAGTTACTGTAGAGATTTGGCGGATGATAATGCAGTATAAGTATGTGATATGGAGTGGAAAAAGGAGAGTTATAAAATAGTTGCTAATTACTCGTCTTCAAATCATGAATGTCCGGCGGGATGGAGGCCTGCGATGTATGGTGATATGCTATGTGCAGCTCAAAGCGGTAAATGGAACAATAATGTAATGAGTGGCGTCGCTGCTGATGTATTGACTGCCGGGTGGTCTGCCAGCACACAAGCATGCTGCGTAAGCGGTAGTTCAAGATGGATTATCTCGAATTACTGGGGCGGTGATTGCGCGAACGCTGCTACTTGCGGCAGCTATAATTTAGGTGGAGTGCAATTTGAAAAACATCTCGTAAGCCCATTAACGGGGAGGCTGCTGGGACGTTGCGTTCGATAAAATCCACTTTAATGAACACGATTTATTTAATAAACTGTCTACTAAAAATCCAGCCGGGTTCAGTACGTAAGACTGCATCGAAAACTTTGGCAAAATTTGAAGAAGCAAATCACTATTATGGCGTTTTTTCTAAACGCTACCTTTGTTGCGTTTTGTTTTCCTTAGGCTTTCCTCGCGCAACTGTGAAAAAATAAAATATTCTTGAAAACTTAGGAAAATAGAGCATATATAATTTTTTTCGTACCTTTGCACGCCGTTTACAAAAACGGTTATACAATGGTGATCGTAGCTCAGTTGGTTAGAGCGCCAGATTGTGGCTCTGGAGGTCGTGGGTTCGAATCCCATCTTTCACCCTGAAAAAATCAAGTAATTAAAAGAGCTTGCCGCTATGGCAGGCTCTTTTGCGTTATTACAACAATTTGAGTGAAGCGTGCAGCATAAAGAGCGGCGGCGTCAGCCCAATTAGGCTCATTAGTACATTAAATAATTAGCCGCATTCAACTTTACCTGTGCCGTAAAAAATTGTTACCTTTGCAAAGTAATAATTTATATGCATGAAAAATTTTATCGAAGAGTTGCGGTGGCGGGGAATGTTGCATGATGTAATGCCCGGAACGGAAGAATTGCTGTTAAAAGAAATGGTAACGGCTTACGTGGGCTTTGACCCGACGGCCGATTCGCTGCACATCGGGCACTTGGTAAGTATAATGATGCTGCGGCATCTGCAATTGTGCGGCCATAAGCCGCTGGCGGTGCTCGGCGGCGCTACCGGCATGATTGGCGACCCGAGCATGAAATCGGCGGAACGAAACCTGCTGGACGAAGAAACGCTACGGAAAAATCAGGAGGGAGTACAAAAACAATTATACAAATTCCTTGACTTCGCTTCGCCTGCGCCCAATGTAGCGGAGGTGCTGAATAATTATGACTGGACAAAAGATTATACGTTTCTTTCGTTTGCCCGCGACATCGGGAAGCACATCACGGTAAATTATATGATGAGTAAGGATTCCGTGCGGAAACGCATTTCCGGCGAAGAACGTGAGGGAATGTCGTTCACCGAATTTACTTATCAGCTGTTGCAGGGCTACGACTTTTTGTATTTGTACGAAACCAGGAACTGCCGGCTGCAAATGGGCGGCAGCGACCAGTGGGGCAACGTCACTACCGGCACGGAACTGATACGCCGCAAACTCGGCGGCGAAGCGTTTGCACTCACCTGCCCGCTCATCACAAAGGCGGACGGCGGCAAGTTTGGGAAAACGGAGAGCGGCAACGTCTGGCTCGACCCCCAACGCACATCGCCTTATGCGTTCTACCAGTTTTGGCTGAACGTGGGCGACGAAGATGCGGTACGGTATATCAAAATTTTCACATTGCTCGGGCGTGACGAGATAGAAGAACTGGTGGCTGCGCATGCCGCCGCGCCGCACCTGCGCGAATTGCAGAAACGGCTGGCGCGGGAAATTACCTGCATGGTACATTCCGAAGCCGATTATCAGGCGGCGGTAGAAGCTTCGCAAATATTGTTCGGCAACGCTACCTCCGACGCCTTGCAAAAGCTCGATGAACAAACATTTTTAGAAGTATTCGACGGCGTGCCGGTGTTCGACATCGACCGTACGGCGTTACCGCTGAATATTGTGGAATTGTTGGCGGTGGCCGCGCCGGTGTTCCCTTCCAAAGGAGAATGCCGCAAAATGATACAGGGCGGCGGCGTCAGCCTGAACAAGGGAAAAGCCGGCAGCGTAGAGCTCCAGGTAACCGAAGAGCGGTTAATTAACGGCAAATATTTACTGGTACAAAAAGGGAAAAAAAATTATTTTATCATTCGTGCAAAATGACCGGAACGCAGGATATACGGTGGAAACAGCGATTTGCAAATTACCAAAAAGCATTGGAGCAGTTACGCAAGTTTTTCGAGAAAGAAACGCTCAACGAACTGGAGCAGCAGGGGCTGATACAGGCCTTTGAGTACACCTACGAATTGGCGTGGAATGTGATGAAAGATTATCTGCTATACGAGCAAGCCCACGTAACGATTATGGGAAGCCGCGACGCTATCCGTACGGCATTCCAAAGGGGTATCATCGACGACGGGCGCCATTGGATGGAGATGATAAGTAGCCGTATCGATTCGGTACACACCTACAATGAAGCCGTCGCACAGGAGATAGTGGCGAAAATCACCCATACCTATTTCCGGCTGTTTACACAGTTTGAAAAAAAGATGGAGGGGCTTCTATAATGTTCGGGCTGCGGGACAATGATATTGAAAAACTTCACGGCGTATTTGCACGGTTTCCCGAAGTGGAAGAGGTCGTATTGTACGGCTCGCGCGCCAAAGGCAATTACCGCGCCAATTCCGATATCGACCTGGCGATGCGCGGCGGCCGGCTGGACGGAACCGTCGCCGCAGAAGTGACGCAGGCATTGGACGACCTGCTGCTTCCCTATACCGTCGACTTGTCTATCTACCACCAGCTAACCAACCCCGATTTGATGGAACATATCGGGCGCGTGGGTAAATTATTTTACAAAAAATGAAAAAGTACTTTTCCCTGATATTTTTATTTGTTCCATTGGCGGCGGCGGCGCAGTTGTCGGCCGTGAGCCCCGATGCGGTGAAACCTACACAATGGCTGACCGGGCAGCCGGAACAGGTATTTGTTTTTTTTGACAAAACCGCCGCCACGCTAACCGCGCGGGACATCGACGGACAGGCTTCTACGTTCACATGGCGGATGCTTAATCCGGCGGATGCAAGTTTCACTATACAGAAAGACGAGCCGGGCGTAACCGCTTCTTCGCTGGAGATTACAATGGACGGGGGGTACCGGGTGCAGGTCAAAAATACGTTGCGCGACACGGCGTTTTCGTGCTGGGTGTTTTTTGATAACTTCAAAATCGACACGATCACCTCCTTCAACGAGTGCAACGGTTTGCGATTGGAAATGACGACCACGCCAAAGATGCGCGCCGGCTATACCATTTATAATTTTGAAGAATTTTTACATTCGCCGTCGCATACCGGCGATTCTACTTTTAGCGGCTGGCAAGCTATCCGGTGGACTTCCGGCGAAAATATCCACGAAGGGGTGGAAGGCGCCGACGAATCGTGGAAGCAGCGGGGCAACAGTTATAACACGATTATCGCCGCGCCGCCGCCGCTGAAAGAATCAAACTACAGCGTAACCGTTACGGACGCGTTCGGCAAAAGCGCCAGCTATACCACGCCCTACACCGTGCCGGCCATTGCCGCGTATGCAAAAATCACCGCCGAAGCATGGGCGGACGGCCGGTGGGAAACGGCCTCCGAGAACCCCATGAAAGGCGAAGCGTTATACCGCGTACAGTTTTCTTCGGAGAAGAGCAAGAATGCAGACAAATACTACTGGAAAGGCTTCGGCGACGCCAATAAAAATTACGGGCAATTAGTCATGTGGAGCGACTCCACTACCGTGCCGCCCCTGCCGGTAACCCCTCATTCGCCGTACAAAAACGATTGGGTGGACGGCTATGTGCCGGGCAGCTATGTCGTGCGCTTAACCGTTTACAATACAGCCTCCGGTTGCGCCGACAGCACGGAAACAGGCCTGATTATTTCCCCGTCGAAATTCAGCACCGACGCTATTCCTAACGCTTTCACGCCAAACGGCGACGGCTATAACGACGTGTTCCGCTTCGTTACAGGCAAAGAGCCGGAGTCGATAGAACATATCCAGGTGTATATCTTCAGCCGCTCGGGCGCGCTGGCGTATCGCTACGAAGGCCGCCTGGACGAATGGCAGGGCTGGGACGGCAAGTGGATGGGCGCCGGCAGCAACGCAGCCGACGGCGTCTATTACTACGTAATTAACGGCGAAGGCTGGGACGGCGTGCAGTACAACACTTCGGAATACAAAGGCAGCCTGCATATATTCCGGTGAATTATGAAGTATAAACTCCGGCGCCAGCCAACTCATAACCCATAATTCATAACCCATAATTCATAATCTATAATTCATAATTTAAAAAAATGAAGCCCTCTATTCCCAAAGGTACGCGAGATTTCCTGCCGCTTGAAACGGCGCGGCGGAACTATATTTTCGACACCATTCGAAATGTATATAAAAAGTATGGCTATGCGCCTATTGAAACGCCGGCAATGGAAAACCTCTCCACGCTGCTGGGGAAATACGGCGACGAAGGCGATAAGCTGCTGTTCAAAATCCTTAACTCCGGCGACGCTTTTGCCGGCGTGGCGGCCGGCGACCTCGCCGACAGCGCGGCGCTGGCATTAAAAACATGCGAAAAAGGATTGCGCTACGACCTGACGGTGCCCTTTGCCCGCTTTGTGGTGCAGCACCAGAACGACATTGTTTTTCCCTTCAAACGCTACCAGCTGCAGCCGGTATGGCGCGCCGACCGCCCGCAAAAAGGGCGCTACCGCGAATTTTACCAGTGCGACGCCGACGTTATCGGCAGCGCATCGCTGCTGAACGAGGTGGAACTGCTGCAAATTATCGACGAAGTATTTTCCCTGCTGGATATAAATGTGGCGATAAAACTCAATAACCGCAAAGTGTTGAGCGGCGTTGCCGATATTATGGGCGCAGCGGATAAATTGGTCGACCTCACGGTAGCGATAGACAAGATGGACAAGATCGGGCGCGAAGCCGTAACGGCAGAATTGCTTGCAAAAGGCATTCCGGCGGCGGCGATTGAAAAATTGCAGCCGGTTTTATCACTCTCCGGAAGCAACTGCGAAAAACTGGCGGCATTGCAAACGACGCTGGCCGCTTCCCCTGCGGGAATGGCGGGCGTGGAAGAATTGCAAAAAATACTGGATTACCTGCAAACAGCGCCCCTCCGGCAAACCCTCGAACTGGACCTTTCGCTGGCGCGCGGGCTGAACTACTACACCGGCGCTATCTTTGAAGTGAAGGCGAAAGATGCGGAAATGGGCAGCATCTGCGGCGGCGGGCGTTACGACGACCTCACCGGCATTTTCGGGTTGAGCAATGTCTCGGGCGTGGGCATTTCGTTCGGCGCCGACCGCATTTACGACGTGCTGTGGCAGCTGGGCAAATTCCCCGCCGCTGCCGCCGAAAGCACGCGCGTGCTGTTTTTCAACCTGGGCGGCGCAGAAGAACGGCAAGCCTTGAAATATGTACAACAAATGCGGGCGCAGGGCATAGTGGCGGAACTCTACCCCGACCGCCACAAACTCAAAAAACAATTCGACTACGCCGCCCGGCGCGGCATTCCCTTTGCCGCCATTGTCGGGGAAGAGGAGCTGGCGCGCGGCGTCATTTCCCTCAAAGACCTCAACTCCGGCGTGCAGCAAAGCATCCCGTTCGACGAAGCGGTAAAGCGTATCCGGTAGTTCCCCGACAAAAATTTTTTCAAAAACAGTTGCAATTAAAAAATAAAGTAATATATTTGCAGCGTTATTAACGTTCTTTTTTCTGTGTATAGGAATCTGAGCAATTTCTACTGTCACAAAGAGAATACCATGAACTAACGTGGATTTAGTTTGTTTTTGTGACAAGGTTGCTCAGAACCTCTATACACGGCAAAATAAGTTCACGTTTCATTTTTTGTCTATAGTACCTTAAGTAAAAATGGAACGGATGGGGATTGGCAGCGAATAAAAATTCGCAGCAAGGGGTTGTTTTATGGGAAAAAGTTTGTGTTTGGAAACAACCCCAAAGGCTGCGAAAAACAATATTAACTTAAAAAACATTTTTATGAAAACAAAAATTTTCTTTTTAGCAATGCTTGCCGGCATAACCGCAAGCGCCAATGTGTACATCACGCCGCTCTCGACGGATTATATCAACAAAACCGTAACCTTCCGCGTGGAATGGACAGGCGACGTCGCCAACGACCGCGTGTGGGTGTTTGTGGATTTGTGCCCGGTGTCGGGAACTTCTTCGGGCACATTTGAAAAAGCCGTTATCAGCGGGGCTACGGCTACCGCCGGCAGTATACTAACCGTTACCGGCAATATGCGCGGCTTTTATGTAACCACCAATCCTTCGACCGTTACCGCCAAACTGAACAACGCAGCAGGGCAATTCAACTGGTGCGCCTATGGCAGCGACTACCCGCCCAACGCCATATCATATAACAACGGAAGCTATACGTTAAAAGGAACAAAACCGTTTATTGTAAATGGTACGACTGTAAATAATGACAAATATGCCGTAACGACTATTACTTCTTTGACCGACGCGACAGGCTGTCCCGGAGGCGTAGGACGAGATGAAGTACACAATGGCGGAATATGTGTGGAAGGGTTAATAGCGTTTAGCACTCATTGCAGGGATGCGATAGCTGACGAAGCGAGTACTTATGTTGGTTTAGGAATAGAAATTAAAAACGCTGTCATGCCTTCACATGCTAACTGTGATGGTACGACCGGCTGTCCATCCGGTTGGCGCTACCCGACCCTTACGGAAGTCCAAATAATGAACACTGAGCGTACCGCTATCTGGGGTGTAGAGGGCCCGACCGGTGCGTGGATAAACGATGGATGCGCGTCGAATAACCATGTGTGCAATGATTGCAGCGGCACCACGATGAAATTATGGTACTTTGGTGAATTGCTAGCTACGTCATGTGGTGTGTATCGCGGGCAATGGAGATGGTGGAAAATCAATAATTGCGGGAGAAACTACTATCAACCATTATTGTGTGTAAGATAAAAAAGGTAAGTGAAGCGGTAAAGCGTCAATGGTAAAGCGTCAAGGGTGAAGGGTAAAGCGTCAAGGGCGAAGCGTTCTTCGGCAACCAAACATTTTTTGCCGCCATTGGTTTTTTTGTTTTGGATTTACGCTTTGGCGTTCTAAGCCGTCCGGCATATTTTAATCCCCGTACAAAAAACTTGTCCTTCCTCTATTTTATGTAGTCCCCTAATTCATTTATGTAGCCCCCTAATTCATTTATGTAGTCCCCTGAATCATTTAGGTAGTCCCCTGAATCATTTATGTAGTCCCCTAAATCATTTATGTAGTCCCCTAAATCATTTATGTAGTCCCCTAATTTATTTATGTAGTCCCCTAAATCATTTAGGTAGTCCCCTAAATCATTTAGGTAGTCCCCTAAATCATTTATGTAGTCCCCTAAATCATTTATGTAGTCCCCTAAATTATTTAGGTAGTCCCCTAAATCATTTAGGTAGTCCCCTAAATCATTTAGGTAGTCCCCTAAATCATTTAGGTAGTCCCCTAAATCATTTAGGTAGTCCCCTAAATCATTTATGTAGTCCCCTAAATTATTTATGTAGTCCCCTAAATTATTTATGTAGTCCCCTAAATTGATTGTCGGAATAAGAAAAAGGGTTGTTGAACCCGTATGGTGGGATGAAAAGCACGGCATAGACAATGCCGGCTTAATCGGACGAATGAACGTTAAAAGTTAAAAACTAAACGTTAAAAGTTAGCCGGCGGCGGAAGGCAGCAGGCAGGTTTCAGGAGGCCGTTTTGAACCGGGTGTTGAAAACTGAAGGTTAAAAACTAAAAGCGCTGGCGCGTTTTAGTTGAAACACGAATTTATTTGTATTTTTGCAGCCATGAAATTTGGGAGAACCTGTTATGAGCCCCTTAAAAATAAAAGACCTGAGCCCCGATGACCGGCCGCGCGAAAAGATGATAGCCAAAGGCGCCGCCGCGCTGACCGACGCGGAATTGATTGCTATCCTGCTACGCTCCGGCACACGTTCCGAAACGGTGGTGGAAGTAGCGCAACAGGTACTGGCCTTGTCGGGTAACAACCTGAACGAACTGGGGAAAATTGAACGCAGCCGGTTGCAAAAAATCAAAGGCATCGGCGCCACCAAAGCTATTACGTTGCTTGCCGCGCTGGAGCTTGGGCGGCGGCGCGCCGCCGCCCAAGCCGCGCCGCGTGCGAAGATACGGGCGGCCGAAGAAGTGGTGCGGCTGATGTCGCCGCTATTGGCAGACCTGCCCCATGAAGAAATGTGGCTGCTGCTCCTGAACCGCGCCAACTGCGTGATGGAACGCATTAAAATCAGTCAGGGCGGCATTCACGCCACAGCCGCCGACACGCGGATGATATTGAAACAGGCCATTGAAAAGCTGGCGTCGGGGATTATTCTGGTGCATAACCACCCTTCGGGCAGCGCGAACCCCAGCTCCGAAGACCTGCTCCTGACCGGGAAGGTACAGCAAGCCGCCGCCCTGCTCGACATTCAATTTCACGACCATATCATTATTGCCGGCAATGACTTTTATAGCTTCGCGGAACACCGGAGGGTGTGAAAGGTGAAGAGTGAAGGGTGATGGGTGATGAGTATCTCGGTGAAGGGTGACTCTTCACTCTTCACTCTTCACCCTTCACTCTTCACTCTTCACCCTTTTCACCCTTCACTCTTCACTCTTCACCCTTCACTCTTCACTCCCGGCTCCCGGCTAAGCACGTGTATCCTGTTAGAGCTGTACTTGCTGTTTTCCACAATCGACAGCGATAAGTGGTGGCGTTGCGCAAACGCTTCCAGAGAGGTGGTGGAGATGAAATGCAGGGCATAGTCCGCCCGGTTGAACTTCAGCAGGCGGGTGGAAAAGAACTCCGACCATTGGGTGAGCGCATGTTTCCTGCGCTGTTCCCTGTCGCCGTCGCGAATGATGATTTTCCCGCCGGCGTTCAAATTCTTTACGCATTGCATCAACACGGCGTGCTGTTTTTCTTCCGGCAGGTAATGCAACACGTCGTTCAGGATAAATACGTCGGAAGGGGCGAAGGCGAAGGCCGACGCATCGGCTGCGATGAATTGCAGCCGGTCGGTTTTGGAGAAGTTATTTTGCGCGGTGGCAATCTTTTCGGCGTCGTAGTCGATGCCTGTAATGCGCCGTTCGCCCGACCGGAAAGCCAGCATGTAGGACAAAAAGCCGTATCCGCAGCCTATATCGGTGATGACGGCCTTTGCCGGGACTAATTGCTCGAACAGCCGGTAATTCTTTTCCATCGCCGCCTTTACCCGCAGGTACCATTCGAGGACAGGCCCCTTGTAGAGGTAGTTTTTCATCAGCTTGTAGCGGTAGTAGGGATTTCCGGAGCGGTCTATTTCATCGGCCAACGCTGCATGTTCCCTTTTAAAGAGGCGCGCCGCCTGTTTGTACCGTTCCTGGTACGTTTCCCCTTCGCGGTAGGGCATGCGGGGCAGGATTTTCGTCGCCAGCACGCCGTCTTTCAAATACAGGGAATCATTTTTCGACATGGCTTGCCCGTGCCCGTAAAGCAGCGCCGGGACAATGTCGGCTTTCAGGGCTTCCGCCAAATAAAAGGCGCCCTTGTGAAACCGCTGTAATTTGCCGTCGGGCGAGCGCGTGCCTTCGGGAAATATCACCACCGAATAGCCGTCGTCCATATACTGCCGGATGTGCGCCACCGCCGGCTCATAGCCTTTGGTGATGTCCACAAAGCCGGCGAAGCGGGCTATTTTCCCGAACAGCGGCGACCGGCTGACCCATGCTTTGGTAACCATAATAATTTTGGGATGCCACGTCAGCGCCTGCATAATATCTATCACCGATTGATGATTGGCAATAATCATCGCCGGCTTTTCAAAGGTTTCACGCGAGGGGTTTTGCCGCACTTTCTTTTCATTGGGCATCACATACAGTTGCAGGAAGCCGAAGCCATATAATAAATAATGGAAAAACGCCTGTTTGGCTTTTTTCCGTACCGGAAGGAGAAAGAGGATATAGCTTGCCAGCGTGAGGAAAAGGCTCCCGGCAACAAAAACGGTTAATGCCGTTACGGTAATCAGCAGGCTGTACCAGGTATGCGGGAATTTCCGTTTCGCCGTGCGCCCGGTGATAAAAAGTTTGAAAAGAAAGGGCTGGACGGTATAGGAAATAAGCAGGATGGCCAGCATGCCTATCACGGAAGTCACGGAGATGGAATACAGCGCCGGGTGTTTCGAAAAAATCATGGCGCCCATGCCCGCTATGACGGCGAAGGCCGAAAAGAAAATGGCCGTTTTGTGGGACGCGATGATTTTTTGCCCTGTTTTATATTCCAGCAACAGGCCGTCGCTGACAAAAATGCTGAAATCATCCCCGATACCGAAGATAAAGGTAGAGATGATAATGTTGATTACATTAAATTCTATGCCGAAAAGCGCCATCAGCCCCAGTATAATGACCCAGCTGACCAGCATGGGCAGGAAGGTTACGACGGCGATTTCTATTCTCCCGTACGACGCGAGGATGGATAAAAATACGATGACCGACACAATAAACAACAGCGCATTAAAATCCTCATTGACTAATGTGGAAAATTTGCCGGCGAAATAGGTTTTGTCGAGGATAACGAGGTGCCTGTCGCTTTCGAAGGCTTGGTATACCCGCTCTTTGTTTTCTTCGGGCAGCTGCGCCTGGATAATCGCCACAGGCAGCCCGCCGGCGTCCTCTATCCATTCGTTCAGGACAAACGTATCGAGGAAGCCCGGCTGCATATAGTCCACCGGTTGGTAATCCTTGTCCAGGCGCTGCAGGAAGCCGTCAAAGCTATGGGCTTTGAATTTGTATTTTTCCGCCATTGCCGGCAGGTTGGTTTGGAGCCATGCGCGTTTTCCGGGCGTCCAGAAAGCGTTCCAGCGGTCGATGCGCTCCTGCTGTTCGGCTGCCGGAAGCAGTAAATGATGCGCCGACGAATAGTCCTTAATCAGCGATGCTTCTTTCAATGACTGGCATTTTTCCGCCGCCTGCCGGTAATGGCGCAACGCCTCGTCGGGCGTAGCGCCG
This sequence comes from Prevotellaceae bacterium, assembly GCA_031287815.1. Taxonomy (GTDB): domain Bacteria; phylum Bacteroidota; class Bacteroidia; order Bacteroidales; family UBA932; genus JAIRKX01. The sequence goes on along the minus strand of JAITSM010000069.1, from coordinate 21,615 downwards.
ACAGCCACCAGGTACACGGTCGGGGCGTCGCCCTGGAAAACGTCTTTCAATACCTTTTCCGCTTGCGCCAAAGGGGCGGGCAGGTAGTTCAGCCGCTCCATGTCGGCGTTGAAGGTTACTTTTCCGCAGAAAAAGCACGATACGCCAAAAACCAGGACGATTAACAGAATCAACACGCCGTTTTTTTCAAACGGGTAGGCCGTCCATTTTTCTATCCGGCGCATCAGGCGGCGGGGCGGCGGGCGATGGAACGTCAGCAGGTGGGGCATGAAAACCAGGCAGCACAGGGTCGTTCCAATCAATGTAAAACAGGAAAACAGCCCGAAGTCACGCAACGCCTCCGTGTGCATGAAAGCAAGGCCGGCAAAGGCGGCAATGGTAGTAAAGCTCCCGATGGTCATCGGGTAGGCGAGTTCGCGAATGAGCTGTTCCGCCGAAGGCGCATGGAGCGAATGGCAAAACACGTGGATGGAGTAGCTCAACGCCACCCCGAGAATGACAGACCCCGCGCCGACGGCGATGGTAGAAATCGCGCCCTGGATCACATACATCAACGCCAGCGCAAAGAGCCCGCCCATCAACACCGGCAGCAAAATCAGCCACACCGCCGACTTCCGGCGGAAGGCAAAAATAATAACCAGCCCGATGAGGAGCGCGGTTACCGCCATTGCCGCCGCCGCGTCGGATTTAATCTGCCGGGCGTTGTAGATGCCTACGGGAATGCCGCCGAAATAAGCGGCCGACAATGCGGGATATTGTTGCTCCACCGCAGCAATCGTGCGTTCTATTTCTTCCACCAGCGCCTCGTTGCGGGAAAGCTCGCCGGCGCCGAAAACCGGCGAAATGAACGCCGCCAGGTACCGTTTGTCGTCCGAAAAGATATGCCCGTCGTACAGGGCGTAGCGGCTGTCCGGCTCCAACGCTTCCAGTGATTTCAGGATATTTCCCGAAAGGTTGAGCGGGTCGGCGGCGATGAATTTGGAAGAAACCATACCCAGCGGCGAGAGCAGCCGGCTATATTGTTGCGCCAGCTGTTGCTCCAGCTGTGGCGGCTGCAGCAAGCTGTCCAGGCGGGCGTAGCCGGCGTCGTCGAGGAAGGCCGGCAGCTGCTCCATGACGTACTGATGCAACGATTCCGCCAGCCGGCTATCTACCGTAGACTGCACTTTCCTGATATGCGATCTCCCCGCAGGGGTTTGCAGCAGCCGCGAAAAAAAGGCTTCACAGCCCTGTATCATCGTTTCGGGCGCCGCCGGGTGCGCCGTGTCTCTGGAAGTGATGAGGACGGCGATTTTATCTTTTACCCGGACGTGCTTAAAAACCGTTCCGATAGAACGCGTATCTTCGGTTTGCGGCAGGAGGCTGTTAATATCTTCCCGCCATCCGATTTGCCAGGCCAGGCAAATCATTGTCGCCGTCAATAAGCCGCCCAGTGCATAAAACAAAATGCGGCGCGTCCGGAAAAAATAATAGCAGGCTATAAATATCCGTATCATTTCAATGGCGGTTTTCTAAAAAAGTATAACAGCAACCCGGTAACCGCTCCGGCCGCCAGTGCGCACAGGACGGCCAGCACAAAGCTCCCGACGATATACTGTAACAAATCCCGGTACACCGCCTCGAAAGACGCCGTATGCAGCGACAGGGCAAGCGGGCGCCCCAGCGCCCAGGCGCCGCAGGAAAAACTTCCAAACAAAATCAGCGGAATCATCGGCGGAACGCTGATATTGGACGCCACTACGGCTATCGCCTTATTCAGCCGCAGGAGGTGCGCCAGCGAAAAAGCCGCCAGCATCTGCCATCCCCATGCGGGAACAATGCCCATAAATACCCCCAGCATGACCGAGAGGGTTATCTTGCGGTTGGGTTCGGAAGACTGGAGGATATGTTCGCGGAACCATTTCCGGAGATTTTCCCGGCGGAGGCTGCGGACAAAGGCAAAAGGGCGAAACCACAGGAGCGCCAGCAATACCAGGAAAACATTGAGGAGGCTTATCCGCATAAAATCGCGCAGGGGCTTGAAATGAGATACCCGTTTCCCCTCCGGCGCATAAAATACCCGGACAGGAACGGTGATCACCGGAAGCCCCTTCCATGCGGAACGGACGAGGATTTCCAGTTCAAAATCATACCGGCGCGTAAAAAACTTCGCGTCCGCAAACGCCCGGAGCGGATAGGCGCGGAACCCCGACTGCGTATCTTCCAGCCGCTTTCCCGTTTCCACCCATACCCAGAAATTGGAGAACCTGTTGGCAAACGTATTTTTTCCGGGCATATTTTCCTGCTTCAGCCTTCTCGCCCCGAGCACCAATGCGCCGGAGCCCTTTGCTATCGCTTCGGCAAAAAGCGGAATATCTTCCGGGAAATGCTGCCCGTCGGCGTCCAGCGTAATGGCATACCGGAAGCCGTTGTGCAAGGCGTACCGGAAGCCGGTACGCAGGGCGCCCCCCTTGCCCCTGTTTGCGGGATGCGTCAGCACGGTAATTGACGGGATGGCGGAAAGGATTTCCGGCGTAGCGTCCGTTGAGCCGTCGTTCACCACAATCACGGCGCCGGCATAACGTTGCACGCCGGCAATCACCTCCGCCAGCGTACCGGCATTATTATACACAGGAATAATAACGCAACAAGATAACCTGTTCAGCTCGTTTTTGATTTCCATTGGCAAGGCTTCGCAACGTTTCCGCAAAGGTAGCAAATTTAATGGAGAATGGCTGGCGCAGGAGGGCAGTAGGCAGTTTTCAGTAGCAGTAGGCAGTGGCTGGCGCAGGAAGGCAGTCGGCAGTCATGAAATTCTCTCATATGATCTCCCTTTTTTAAGTTAATATATTAGTTCCCTATTTATTGGGGGCGCGCCCCCTTGCGGGGGAGGCGTACTGCTTTTTTTTAGTTTTTAGTTCTTAACTTTTAAAAATCGCTTCCCATAGCAGCTGCAACCATACCGGCATGTTCACCTCTGCCGTTACCCGCAGCAAAAGCAGGTGTATTTTTATCCATATTAGTTTTAGTTTCATATTTTTTGTATTTTTGTGTCCGCTTTAATATAAAAGGTGCCAAAGCACCGAAGCTATTATAGCTCCTTTTTCGGGTGCTCCGGCACCTCAGCCGTTCGATATAGTTTTAATCGGGACTATTGAACGGCGTGAAACAGGGGCTATATTTATTTTGCCCCTGTGTGGTATGCAAAGAACATTTTATTTCAAGTTGCGCGAGGAAGCCTTAAGGGGAACAGGGCGCAAGGAGGGGAGCGTTGGAAAAAACGCTATAATATTCGCAAATTATTTTGAGTTCATTCTACATCATCACGGTTTAGTTACAACAAGAACAATCGGAAGAGCCCTCGCGTGAAACAAGATTATAGTACCGATATCCTTGGGCGGTACAGCAGTATTGGCATTTGTCAAGCTCTTCGATGATCCAGCTACAGTCTTGGTTCCAGTCCCGGCAGCTTTGGCTCCAGCTCGCAGCACATCCTATACGGCAACCACTATTATAATATGTACTGCTTGTCGCATTTATTACATTTCCGCATTGGTTTCTCACCTGTACATATGCAGTATTGCAGGCATTGGTGCACGCGCCGTCATTGGATGTATATGTCCCGGTAGTTTTACACGTCCCGCTGCAATTCGTTGTTCCGGGAATGCAGCAGTTCAATAATCCTGCCGACTCGCCGTCCTTGCCGCACAACACGCCCGGACAGCCGGTAGCGTCGGTGAGGGTATTTATCGTACCGCCGGAATAAGTGTAGGAACTCCATTCAATCGAGCCGTTGATAATAAACGGCGGCGTGCCCCTCAAGTCATAGCCGCCGCCGGAGTTGTCCACCGCATTCGGCGGGAAATCGCTGCCGTAGGCGCACCAGTTGAATTTGCCGGCGGCGTTGCTCAGGGTGGCGGTAACGGTAGTACCGGCGTTGGTGGCGCTGCTGTATTCAATGAAAAATCCGCGCGTGGTGGCTCCGGTAATCGTGCCGTTCCCGCCTGTTTTAGCGGGGTTGGAAATGGTAGCGGTAGAAAAAGAAGTTGCCGGCGTTGTGCCTGCTACCGGACAAAAATCTATCCATACCCACACACGATTATTGTGGGGCGCAGAGGGGGTGCCAGTCCATTCCACTTTAAAGGTTACTTTGTTGGTGGAATAATCCGTAGAAAGCGGCGTTACCTTTACGGTGGCGTTTGCTGCCATGCTTGCAAGCATGGCGAAAAGAAAGAAATTTTTTTTCATAGCATTTTTTTATTTATGGTTAATATTTTTGTCTATGTTCTATTGTCTACAAGTCTATGCTCTGTTTTCGCAGCTTTGGGGCTGTTTTGCAAACACAAACCAACTTTATAAACAACCCCCTGCTGCGATTTTTATCCGCTGCCAATCATTGCAGAAAATTTTAACACACATTTTCTACAATTTGTTTCTTTAACTTTTATGGTGATTTTTTCTCAATTCCACTAAAAAACCAAAAGTGGAAAGGGGTGTTATATTTATCATACTTCGAGGTTCAGGAAACCCACTATGTCGATAAGTATTACAACCCCCATCCACTCTTGGCGAGGTTGCTCAGACTTATATTCGGACATAGTTGAAATTTTCCTGATTTCGAAGTATACGCAGAATAAAAGTTAAAGCGATATTTTTTTTTATATCCTTTTCAATACGTCAAAGAACGGTGCAAATATAAAACAATATTTTTTAATTGCAAGTTTTTTTCGAAAAATTTTTTTACCGAAAGGTGGCGAGCATTCTCAATTTTCCATTCTCCATTAAATAAAGCCCCGAAGGGGCGAAATATTCATAACCCCGTACGCAGTGCGGGGGTACGAAGACCCTACTGCCTTTCGCGCGGAGCACTGTCCATGCATAGCGGAAAACCTGTGCGCCGCGCGAAAAGCAGGAAGTGCCATGTTGCCCCATGCTGCGTTACGCTTCGCTGCACTTGCATGGGGTTATGAAAATTCAAGCCCTTCGGGCTTATTCAATGGAGAATGGAAAATGGAGAGTGGGCTGGCGCCTTTTTAAAGTTAAAAGTTAAAAACTAAAAGTTAGCTAGCGCCAGCCAACTCTTAGTTTTTAACTTTTAGTTCTTAACTTTTACGCCGCTCCGTGGCAGTTTTTGAATTTCTTTCCGCTGCCGCAGGGGCAGGGGTCGTTGCGGCCAACTTTCTTTTCTACGTGCACGGGCATTTGTGTCTTCGGCTCGTTGCTGCCGGCGGCGGCGGCTACTTCGGGGCGGCTGGCTTGAAGGTTTTTGTCGTTGCGGCGTTGCGTGCGGGCTTCCTGCACGTTTTGCGGGTCGCGAAGGGGAATGTGCGCTCGCAGGAGGAACGCCAGCACGTCGCGGTTGATTTTGTGAATCATGCTTTGGAACAGCTCGTAGCTTTCAAACTTGTATATCAGCAACGGGTCTTTTTGTTCGTACACGGCGTTTTGTACCGACTGTTTCAGTTCGTCCATTTCGCGCAGGTGTTCCTTCCAGTATTCGTCGATCATCACCAGCGTAATGGTTTTCCCTACCGACCGCGACAGTTCCTTGCCTTGCGTGTCATAGGCTTTTTTCAAGTTCACCACCAACTGGTATACCTTGTGCCCGTCGCTTACCGGGACGGCAATGTTCGTGTACGCGCCCGACTGGGTTTCGTACACCTGTTTAATGACCGGCCATGCCTGTTGGGCGATGGTTTCGGCTTTGCGCCGGTAGGCGTCGTGGACTTGTTCCAGCAACAGTTCCGAGATTTTGGCGGACGGTTTGTCGTTGTATGTTTCTTCGTCGAAGGCCGGCTGCACGGAGAGCTGGCGGATGGCTTCAAATGAAAATCCTTCAAAGTCGGTGGCGTTGTGCAGTTGCTGCACCAGCGATTCGCAGAAGTCGCCCATCGTGTTTTGGATGTCTACGTCGATACGTTCGCCGTCCAGCGCGTGGCGGCGGCGGGTATAAATCACCGACCGCTGCGAGTTCATCACGTCGTCGTATTCGAGCAGGCGTTTGCGGATGCCGAAGTTATTTTCTTCCACTTTCCGCTGTGCGCGTTCAATGGATTTGGAGAGCATGGAATGTTGCAACACTTCGCCGTCTTTCATTCCCAGGCGGTCGATGATGCTTGCCATACGCCCGGAGGCAAAGAGGCGCATCAGGTCGTCTTCAAAGGAAACGTAGAATTTGGATGTTCCCGGATCGCCTTGTCGTCCGGCGCGCCCGCGCAGCTGGCGGTCTACGCGGCGGCTGTCGTGCCGTTCGGTGCCGATGATGGCCAGCCCGCCGGCTTCTTTTACGCCGGGTCCCAATTTAATGTCCGTACCGCGCCCGGCCATGTTGGTGGCAATGGTTACCGCCTTTGCCTGCCCTGCTTCCGCTACAATTTCCGCTTCGCGGGCGTGCTGTTTTGCGTTCAATACATTGTGCCTGATGCCGCGCAGTTTCAACATGCGGCTCAACAGTTCCGACACTTCCACCGACGTGGTGCCCACCAGTACGGGGCGCCCCGCATTGGTCAGCGATACGATTTCTTCAATCACGGCGTTGTATTTTTCTCTTTTGGTTTTATAAATCTGGTCGTCGTAGTCCTTGCGGATGATGGGGCGGTTGGTGGGAATGACCACTACGTCGAGTTTGTAAATCGTCCAAAATTCGCCGGCTTCCGTTTCTGCCGTACCGGTCATGCCGGCGAGTTTGTGGTACATGCGGAAATAATTTTGCAATGTGATGGTGGCAAATGTTTGCGTAGCCGCTTCTACTTTTACTTTTTCTTTCGCTTCAATCGCCTGGTGCAGGCCGTCGGAATAGCGGCGGCCTTCGAGGATACGGCCGGTTTGTTCGTCTACAATTTTTACTTTGTTTTCCAGCACCACGTAGTCCACGTCTTTTTCAAACATGGCGTACGCTTTCAGCAACTGGTTTACGGTGTGCACCCGTTCTGACTTCAAGGCGTAGTCGCTCAGCAGGGCGTCTTTTGTCTGGAGTTTCTCTTCGGCGGAGAGGTCGTGTTTTTCAATTTCTGCAATTTCCATTCCGATATCGGGCAGGACGAAGAATTTGTTGTCGCTCACGTTGCCGGAGATAATGTCAATTCCTTTATCCGTTAGCTCTACCGAATTTTGTTTTTCATCAATGATAAAATACAAATCATCGGTAACGAGGTGCATTTGTTTGTTGTTGTCCTGCATGTAGAAGTTTTCGGTTTTCAACAGCAGCTGTTTGTTTCCGGCTTCGCTGAGGAATTTAATCAGCGGGGTATATTTCGGCAAGCCTTTATGGGCGCGGAGAAGCAGCTTCCCGCCTTCTTCGTTTTTTCCGGCGGAAAGCAGTTTTTTGGCGTCATTGAGTAACTGGGTAACGAGGTTGCGCTGCACGCTGTAGAGCTTTTCCACCAGCGGGCGGAATTCGTTAAATTGCTGGTCTTCGCCTTTGGGCGTAGGGCCGGAAATAATCAACGGCGTACGTGCATCGTCCACCAGCACGCTGTCTACTTCGTCGACAATGGCGTAATGGTGCTTGCGCTGCACCAGTTCGGCGGCGTCAATGGCCATGTTGTCGCGCAGGTAATCGAAGCCAAATTCATTATTCGTGCCGAAGGTAACATCTGCGCGGTAGGCCTTTTTCCGCGCGTCGGAGTTGGGCTGGTGCTTGTCGATGCAATCGACCGACAGGCCGTGAAATTCATACAGGGGCCCCATCCATTCGGCGTCGCGGCGCGAGAGGTAGTCGTTCACTGTAACCACATGCACGCCTTTTCCTGCCAAAGCGTTCAGGAATACCGGCAATGTCGCCACCAGTGTTTTTCCTTCGCCGGTGGCCATTTCGGCGATTTTTCCCTGATGCAATACCACGCCGCCAATCAGCTGTACGTCGTAATGCACCATATCCCACGTAATCTTGTTGCCGCCCGCCATCCACGAGTTGCTCCAAACCGCCTTGTCGCCGGCGATCGTAATGTTTTCTTTGTGCGCCGCCAAATCGCGGTCAAATTCGGCAGCGGTTACTTCAATCGTGGTGTTTTCCTTGAACCGGCGCGCGGTGGATTTCATAATAGCAAAAGCTTCCGGAAGGATTTCCAGCAATACCTTTTCTATTTTTTCATCTACCGTTTTATTGATTTTGTCGATTTCTGTAGCCAGTTCTTCCTTTTCGGAAATGTCGATATCGGGGTCTTCCAGCTGCGCGCGCAATTCGTTTATCCGTTGTTCGTCTTCGGCAATGTGTTCGCGGATGACTGTTCTCAGCCGTTGCGATTCGGCGCGCAGGGCGTCATTACCGAGTTGGTCGAATTTTTCATAAAAGGCGTTTATCTCGCCTACATAAGGAAAAATTGTTTTCAGGTCGCGTTCGGATTTAGTGCCGAAAATTGATTTCAGAAGGGAGGAAATAGCCATACTTTTTTGAATTGCTTGACAGCGTTAATAACGCTGTGTTTTTATTTTCGCAAATGTACGAAATAATTATGAGTTATGAATTATGAGTTAAAAACTAAAAGTTAAAAGTTAAAAGTGGCTGGCGCCAGCTCACCTCAAACCTTAAACCTTAAACTACACTGGATAGGGCGTTAAATAAATTGCTTGATTGCCGATAACATTTCCGGCAAAAAGGTTTCTTTAATTTGCCAAAGGATGCTATAATCTATACCGAAATAGTGATGTACTATTCTGTTGCGAAATCCCCTGATTCTATACCAATCTATCTCCTGATGGCTTTCTTTAAAGCCGTCGGGAAGGCGGTTGGCCGCTTCCCCGATGATTTCAAAGTTCCGGATGACGGCGTCAATAGTTTTGTCGTCATCAAGGAATTGTTCGTAGCTTAAGCCTTGAACGTAGTGAAGAATTTTTTCACCGCTTTCGATGATGTCGTTCAATAATATTCCGGCATTTCTTTCAGACATAAACAATATCTTTCTCTATGGCGGAATAATACAGGGGTTTTATGCCTCTCCTTGAAACGAGGTCTACCTTCCTGTGGAATTTATTTTCCAGATAATCGGCAAGGTCTATAAATTCTACGCCTACCGGTTGCGAAAAATCGACAATAATATCTATATCGCTGGTGGATGGGGAAAAATCATTGCGGACAATAGAGCCGAATAAACCGATAGCGCGCACGTGAAATTTCACGGACAGCTCCGGCTTGAGCGCTCTTAACCCCATTTTTACTTCTTCTAAATAAGACATCCTGTTTTTAGTTTATGCTCTCGCAAATATACGCAAAATAATTATGAATTATGATGTATGAATTATGAGTTATGAAGTATGAGGTTGCTGGCGCAAGCTAATTCATAATTCATAATTCATATTTAAAGTTCTCCCACAGATGGACACAGATTTTTTTAGATTTCACAGATTTAATCTGTGAAATCTGTTATAATCTGAGAAAATCTGTGGGTGAAAATCTGTGAAATCTGTTATAATCTGAGAAAATCTGTGGGTGAAATAATTCATAATTAAAAAACATTCTCCATTAGTTAAGGGATAACGGTGTTTTGGATTTGGTTCCAGGGGCCTTTTTCGCCGGTGGTGTTTTCCCATCGGAGGGAGAAGTAGAGGGTTTTGCCGCGTTGGGGGTCGGGGAAGGTGAGGTGGAAGGGGGTGCGGGTGTCAATCCTGGAGTTGAGGAGGTCGTCGTGGTCGGTGATGGGGGTGTCGCTGATGGTGTATACGAGTTCGGCGCCGTGTACGCCGAAGGGTTTTCCTTTGGTTTCGCTGTTTTCATCGCGGTAGTCGATGGTCAGTTCGCCGGGGCCGGCGGCGATAATTTTTGCTACCAGTATGTGGGAGGTGGGCACGGGGTGCGGTTGGTTGCCGCCGGAGGGGCGTTTGGGGAGTCCCATGGCATCAAGGTCGATGTTGGTCACCATCGGGTCGCCTTTGAGGAGGCTGTAGAGTTGACGGAGGAGGGGGAGGAAGGTTTTTTCCGTTTCGGCGAGGGTGGCAATGACGGTGGGCGTCCGGTTGGCTACGTCGAGCCATTGGGTGATGATGGCGCTGTAATTGGTAAATGCGGGGCTGAAGGTGTCGTCGAACCATTTTCCTATAGTGCCGCCAGGGTCTAATCCCATGCGGTTGCGGGTGCCGGGGGAGATGATGTAGTTCCAGATGCGTATTACCAGATGGTAGAGGGCGTCGTGTCTGCCGGGGATCCAATCAGTGTGTGACATGTTTTTTTTGTTTTAAATGTTTGGTTTTTAGTTTATTTTATTTTTAATCGTCTTGCTTCAGACTTTAGTCGTCTCGCTTCAGGCTTTAATCGTCTCGCTTCAGGCTTTAGTCGTCTCGCTTCAGGCTTTAGTCATTTTGCGTTGGGTTTTGTTTTTTTCCCCTAAAAAGGTTTAAAGTTTAAGGTTGCTGGCGCCCATCATACATCATACATCATAATTCATACATCAAAAAGAGATTTTCAGGTCGAAGCCGAAGAAGATGTCGGCGCCGGATTCGATGAAGGAGCCGGGCGTGACGGTGGATTCATAGGCGGGGCGGCTGTTGAATACGTTGTTGGCAAAGAAGGAGGCGGTGAAGTAGTCGCCCAGTTCTTTGGAGAGGTTGAGGTGGAAGAAGAGGGTGGGGATGCTTTTTTCTACCAGGCCGCGTTGGTTGTTGATGCCGGGAAAGAGGTATTGGAATTCGGGGTCGTCTTTTTTGGCGGGGTCGAAGTCCTGTATTTTTCCATCGTGGTAGGAGATGTATTTTTCGAACATATCGTTTCCGTATACCGTCCAGGTGTTGTGTCGCCAGCGGATTTGGGAGGTGAGGGTGATGACGAATCCGATGGGGGGGATGTTGTGGGTAATCCGGAGGGTGGTGAGCCATGTTTCGGTTTCGTAGCGGAGGCGGGCTTTTTCGTAGACGCCGATGTGCTGTTCCAGCGCATTCTCGTTAGGGAGGGTGCTGAAGGAGTAGCCCAGGTTTTTGGCGGTGCGCCTTTCCCACGCGCCGTTGAGGTAGAAGGAAGTCCGGAGGGCGTCGAAGCGCCCCAGGTCCAGTTCGAACTCCACGCCCCGGTTGTGGGAATAGCTGTTGTTGCCGGGTTCGGAGTAGCTGGCGAATACGTGGTAGGTATTATCCAATTGGAGTATGGGCGGGGCGCCGGCTACCCAGTGGTCGATGGAATACTGTCTGTATTCCACCAGGCGGAAAGTATTCAGGGTATTGGCGAAGGAGTAGTCGTTTTCGCGCAGTTCGTCGTAGGCGGTGAGGGAGAGGCGGTATTTTTTCCGGAGGAGGAGGTCTGTTCCGATTTCGATTTTCCGGTTGGTGGCGATTTCGAGGTTTGGGTTTTGGGCGGGGAATATATGGGTTTCGGATAATAATATTTCTTCGGGGCCGATGGTCGGGGTGAGGAGGTAGTCGAAGTAGGCGTTTTCGGGGTAGAGGTAGAGGAGGGTCGGGGCTTTGGCGGTGACGCCGTAGGCCGCTCGCAGGGCGAGGGTTTCGGGGAAGAGGTCGAAGGAGGCGTTGAGGCGGGGGGCGAGGACGGTTTTTCGGTTGATATAGTCCAGGCGCGCGCCGGCGGCGAGGTGGAGGTACCGTTCGCCGAAGGCGTGCCGGTAGTAGTCTTCTACAAACACGCCGAGCTGGTAAATAAAGGGAATATCGTGGTAGGGGCGGTTGCGGTAGGCTTTGTTGTTAAAGGCGCGCAGGGGCGGGTTTTGTTCGTCGTAGACTTTTCCTTTGCCCACGTTGCCGTCGGTTTTAAAGTCCGCGCCGGCGAGGAGGCGGTTATGGCTGTTTCCCCACTGTTTGTTGAAATTCGCCTTGAGCTTGGCGTTAAGGTTGATTTCTTTTCCGTATACGCTCCATTCGGTGTAGTATTCATTGGGGAGGATGGTCGCCCATGCATTTCCGGCGAGGCGGGTGATTTCGTTTCCGGCGTTGTCGTATACTTGCAGCCCGGGGCGGCTGGCAACGACGCTGCCGTCGGCCATGGCGGTGGAGTAAAGCCCGGTGGCGTTGTAAAGCATTTCGTGCGTCCAGGCATGTTTGTGGTTATATTTTCCCGCTATCGTCCATTCCAGCGATTTCAGCCAGCCTTTGTTGACGTTGAGGCGGGCGTTGTGTCCAATGGCGATGCCGGTTTCCTGCGCTTTTTCCCGGAAGTCTATGGCGTTGTCGTTGGGGTTGGAGGTGCGGGTATCTTTGCCGTAGGTTATATCGAGCGAGGTGGCGGCATAGAGGTTGTTTCGGAAGGTAGCCGTCCAGAGGGCTTTTACGGCCAGCCGCTGGTAGAAGGCGTAGGCTTCCGTCGGTTTTTTGACGGTATAGAGGTAATCGCCGCTGAGGTTGAGGACGCCCCCTTTGTCGTGGAGGAGAAATCCTTTGGATACGGAGGCCTGGTATACGTCGGGGTTGGCTTTGAATTTCACCTTTAGCGGGTCTTTCCCCGCGCGTGATTTTACAATCACGGCGCCGGAGGTGAGGTCGCCGTATTCCGCCGAAGGGATGCCGCGAATGACCTCGACCGATTCAATGTTGTCGAGCGCAATCATGCGGGTGTCTACGCCGGCGGCGGCGTCGCCGGCGTCGCCGTTCATGGTGGCGGCAAAGGCCTGGAGGTTGGCGTTGTTGGACAGCTGCACGCCGTCGACAATAATGGCCGCCCCCAGGCTGTTGTTGGCGCCCGTGCCGCGAATGTTTATCGTGTTGGCGCTGTTCATATCGGGGTTGGAAATGGCGACGCCCGGCAGCAGCTGCATCAGGTCGCCCAGCGTGGAGGCTTGCAGGTGGTCGATGGCCTGGCGGGAAATGTGGGAGGCGGTAGACTGCCCGGCCTTGCTTTGCGTGGCTACTACCGTTACTTCTTCCAGCCGGAAGTCAACGTTTTTCATCCCGAAGGTAAAATAATTGGGCTGCCCCGCCGTTACGCGAACGGTGGTGTCAATGGTTTCCATGCCGATAAACTGTATGCGGAGTGTGAGCTTTCCGGCGTCCGTTTGGGGAAAGGAGAAGGCTCCCTGCGCATCGGTCAGGGTATGCACGTTGGCGGGCAAAAGCGTTACTACGGCAAATTCTATGGGGGCGCCCGGCGTTCCATATTCAAAGACTTTCCCTTCCACCTGCGCGTGCAGGGAAAAACAGCCTAACGAAAGGAAAACGGATGACAGTATTTTTAAACAGTGGCGCATATATTAAAATCCTGCGGACAGGCGGTTAATGGTTTTCTCCAGTTCATTCTTTACAGCCGCATCCTGTTCTTCCGCCCAGAGCTGTTGGCAGAAGGCGCGTATCTCGCCGCGTTTCCAGGAATAGACATACCACCCGAATGTTTCCGCCGCCAGCTTGCGCAGCTCGGCGTCGCGGCCGTTTTTCAGGTATTCGAACAGGGCGGATAAATGTTCGGTCTGGCACAGGTTGCGCTGCGTAGAAATCGTAAACCGGATGGGCTTTGCCACCGTGTCGTTCAATTTGGCAAAGTCTTCCCTGTCGGAATCGGCGTTCCGCTGGAGGTTGGACAACAGCGCGGCGAAGTCCTTCTCGGTCGGCCAGAGCGGGTTTTCCGCCCGCCACAGGGAAAAGTATTTCACCACCGTATCGCAGGGATACTGTTCAATCGCATAGCGCAACTGAAAGTGTTCCCGGTTGGTGGTCGCCGGGTTGAACCAGGCTTGGGCAATGACGGGCAGCAGGGCGGCGTCGCCCGATTTCCCGGCCGTCAGCGTGCCCAGCCGCCGGAGCAGCTCATACGTGTCAGACATGGCCAGCGCGATGGCTTGCGGCAGAAGGGGGCTCAAGCGTTTTTTCAACAGGGAAAAAGCCTCCAACCGTACCAGCGGGTTGTCGTCGTGCGCCAATACCTCCAGCAACTCGTCCGAAGTGATAGCGCGTTTATGTTGCAGCTTTGCCAGCGCCAGCGCGCGCACATCGGGCGAAGCGGCGTGATGGGATAACAGCTTCCGCCAGTATTTGGGGTTGTTCTTTTCCTTCACCACGTCCCGGTCTAAAGTAGCGCCTCCGGCGGAAAAATGAAACGTCGGATCGCCGATCAGGTGCGACTCCAGCGTAAAGGCTTCTTTCGCCCAGTTCCCCACGCAAACGCCCTCATTCAGCAACCCGATCAGTTCATTCGGCCACATATCCTGCAGCGCGTTTACCGTATTGGCTTTTGCCACAATGGTAGCGCCCGGATTGAAAATATAGTGCCCGCTGATATAGTCGTCCAAATGGAAAGAGCCGTTAAAACACGCATCGAACATAATGAATTTGGCATTAAACACGCGGCCATAGGTATCCGGAATCACCACATCCATCGAAGCGCTTTGCAGGCTGTCCGCTTCCGCAGTGGCGGAATCAAAGGCGTTGGCCACCCAGCTTTCCGGCACGTCATAATACTCCATATAATATTGCCTGGTTGCCGCCGTATCTTTCGCCCGCCTGATTTTTGACCGGAAGAAAGCCTTCAATGCGTCCGCATATTGCTGGGGCGCGCCGGCTTTGGGCGTTTCGCTGAGATACTGGGTATCGCTGTCGCCGTGATGATGCAGGATAGCAATATCCAGCGTCGTGTCGGCCAATTGCGCCAGTAAACGGTTGCGAACAAACTCGTCCGTATCGAAATTGATAAAGTCCAGCCGGCTGCCCCGCCGCTTGCCCAAAAACGGGAAATGATGCTTCAACACCCACCCCTCGTCTATCCGGGCATTGATGGATTCCGAATTATAGCCATGCCCGGTAAAATAGAGAACATGCGACAGCGCCCGGCGCCTTTGTTTTTCCCGCACCACCTTCTGCAGGTACTCCGACAGCGCCCGGTATTTATCCTTTCCGGGCATCGCCGGCGCTTTTATCCGCGCCGAATAAATATCCGAAGAAACATATTGCGCCGACGAAGCTTTCAACGTATAATAATGGTATAGTTTTTCCGTACTGTCCTGCCGGATATACTCAAACTGCAAATCAAAATCGTCGTAAAAGCGGTCGGACGGAATGGACGACTCCTTCCAGTCCCTCCGCTGATCCATCTTGAAAGCCATGCTCAGGTGCTGCGCATCGCGCGTCATGACAACCGGAATATCGCCAATCAGCACCACGCCCTCCAGCTGCTCGTTTTGATACAGCGCCTGCAATGCCCTCCGGATAGAATCCGGATGCTGCCAGAGGTCCGGAATCAGCACGGCGCGCTTGCCGTCGCCCGCAATCGCGGCCATATACCCGTCGATGTCCTTCCCGATAATTTGATAAGTAACCGTATCGGCGACCACCGCCACCGTCGCCCGCCATTCCCGGGCGCACACAGGAACAGTACTCCCCCAGAACAACAATAATGCAAATAAAATTTTTCCGTACATGAATATTTTGTATTTTTAAAGGTAAATGCCGTATTCAAACGAACTAAAAAAAAACAGTGCAAAAGTACTTACAAGCGGAAGACCCCGCAATACCATATAATAGGTATTTTACACTCGTTTACTCATCATTTGTTTGGACTTTCCGGGCGCAGGATAATAAAAGCCAAAACACTATCTCTCCAACGTGCGGTGAGAAGACAGCCAAGCACAGGATTTGCGATTTGCGACTCGCACATCGCATAGGGCATAAGGCAGGTAAAAACATGTCACGCATCGTGACAAGCACATGTCACACATCGTGACAAGCACATGTCACGCACCGTGACAAGCACATGTCACGCACCGGAAAAAAATAGCCGCTGATTTTAGGTTCAGCGGCTGGTAACTATTTTTAATTTATGTAGCGAATCTCTCCTCTTGACAGCGACAAAAATTATCAATAGTTCTTTTTATGCATGGCAAAGATAGGCATTTTTTCCGGAGAGGCCAAAAAAACATGCCTCCTTTTTATGAACAGACAGGCGCTCAATTTACAAAAACAAACGATAACAAACTTGTTTTATTTTGGCAACAGGCAGCCCATCCCGGAAACAAAAATGTTTTTTGTTGTTGCAATAAATTGGGTGAGAAAATTAAAGCTTGGCAAGGCGGTTTTTCTAAAGGCGGGGGCGGGGAGCCGGTTGCGGTATACGGCATACGGCGGGCCGCTCGCGATACACCGTCAAGATTTTTTAGTCATAAATATTCCAAATAGCATATAATTAAAAAAAAATTTTTAAACATATTTGGAATTTAAAAATATTGTTTTATATTTGCAGCGGTAATGATGTTCTTTATTTATCGGGATTGAATAACATTTCAATGGCTTTTGTTCAAGTCTTAAAGAGTAGACAAATTTAGGTGTAACTGAATAAATGCCGTATCTTTCAACGTGAGTTGATGTCGGCTTTTACACCAGGTTGTCTACACCTTTAAGAGAGTTAATATCAGTTCACGTTTCATTTTTGTTCGATAGAATCCATATAGACAGACAAAAGTTATACAAATTGTCAGCGAATAAAAAATCGCAGTAAGGGGTTGTTTTATGAAAAAGGTTTGTGTTTGAAAACAACCCTGAAGCTGCGAAAACAGAACATAGACTTGTAGACAATAGAACATAGAGAAAAATATTAAACCTTTTAATAAAAAATATTATGAAAAAACTTTTCTTTTTTTTCGCAATGCTTTTAAGCGTTGCCGTAAGCGCGCAAAGTGGCGTTACAGTTACGCCGGTTAGTGCAAAAAGCAACACCGTTACATTTAATGTATCATGGTTGAATAGCTCGCGTACCGGTACACACAATTCCAAGGTATGGGTATTTGTAGATTACCGGGCAATAGTAGACAATGTGCCGTTGGGCAGTTGGATGCGTGCGCCTGTTTCCGGAACGCCGATAGCTACTGTCGGCACTCCTTCGCGGGAAACAGGAAACGACAAAGGCTTTTGGCTGCAAGGTACGTCAGGGAGTTCCGGCACATACAACGCTACGGTAACCGTAACGTTGAGCAATGTGCCGGCACAATTCAATTGGTGCGCCTATGTTTCCGACTACCCGCCGAATGTAACAGCGAACAACGGAACTTATACTTTGCGTGGCACGCCGCCGTTTATCCTGGCAGCAGCAAACGGCACAACCTCTCAAACAGTAACCGGGACAACGCTTGCCACTTCGGCATTGACCATTACGCCTACTACTATCAGAGATAAAACAGACTGTCCGGGCATTTTCTGCCCTTATCAGGGAAGCGATTTATATATTGATGCTACGCACCTTTGCCAGCAACGCACCAGCGGCGCGAAGAATTGGGAAGCTTATATAAAAGATAGCCGGGATAGCAAATATTACAGGATTGTATTGATGTCAGATAGCAAGTGGTGGCTGGCGCAGAATGTAAAATTAGCAAGCTATAATGGTTCTACTATAGGTTCTGCTATGAGCGGTTGTACGGAAGATGAATGTGGAAGAAGTTATCCATGGGCGCAAGTATATGCTTCTTATGCCGGCGGGTCAAGTAGCTCTACCGGCAATGTACAAGGTATATGCCCACCCGGATGGTTATTGCCGGTTACTGATGATTTTGATAACATGACCAAAACTATGGGATCGGATGCCACAATCTGTCAATATCTACGATCCAAGACGTCCAGTTGTTCACCACGACTTGATTATTATGGATTCGCAAATGAACGATCGGTATCGAATGGCCAGTTAACTACGAGTGCTGAGGGATGGTACGCTAATGACAAAAACAGGGAAGATGGTCTACAAATCGATTTACGCGAAGACGGACTTGCATATACATGCGATCAAATATACAAACACGGCCGTGCAGCACAACAAAACGCTGCCGTTCGCTGTTTCCGCCAACTGTAATTTTTATAAAACATTCAAAGCATTGCCGCTACTTTGCGTATTTTGGCAAGGCGGCTTTTTAATTTGTTGTCATTTTGCGCTACTTGCAAATTATAATCCGTTTGCATCCCGACCAACATATATGCCGGTATTTCCAAAGCAGCTTCCATAAACAAGGCAAAATCGGTTGTTACAGGGCGTTTGCCGTTTAATATTTCGTTGAACGCCGTATAAGATAATCCTAATTGCTTCGCAACGGTTTTTTGCGATAAGTGGCGGCACTCTAATTCTTCTTTTAATAGTTCGCCCGGATGATAGGGACGAAACGGGAATCCTAAATTATTCATAAATATATATTGGTATAATAACGTACCGCCGTTCCCCCATTACAACTTTACTGTTTCTTTCAGCAGTTTGTAGCCCGTGCTGCTGGCGCGCAGGATGGCGCCGTTTTTCAGGTGCACGCGGTAGGTTTCCTTTTCAAACAGTTCGATTTTCGCCACCTCGTCCACATTGACGATAAACGAGCGGTGAATACGTATAAACTGTTGCGGCGGCAAGTTCGCCTCAAAGTATTTCATGGTTTTTTCTTTCAGGAATGCGCCGGTTGCCGTGTGCAGTTTCACATAGTCGCCGTCGGCTTCGATGCAGGTAATTTCGCCGGTGGGGATAACGTGTATCTGCTGGCGGTCTTTTACCGCCACGCGGGTGAGTGCGCCGGGCGCTGCGGCAAGCGTCTGCCGGAAGGCTTGCCAGCTGCTGCGACTGTCGTTTCCCGAATGGATTTTCGCCATAGCTTTTTGCACCGCCCGGTCGAAGCGTTCTTTGGAATAGGGCTTGAGCAAATAGTCCACCGCATTCAGCTCAAAGGCGCGCAGGGCATACTGGTCAAAGGCGGTGGAGAAAATAATTTCCGGCGTAACGTCGATAAGTTCCAAGACCTCGAAGCCGGTCAGTTTCGGCATTTGAATATCGAGGAACACCAACTGCGGGTGGCGTTCTTTAATAAATTTTATGGCGTCGAAGCCGTTGTCCGCTTCGCCGATAATGGTTATTTCGGGGTAGCTTTGCAGATAATGCCGTATCAGTTCTCGGGCGGGCGTTTCATCATCCACAATAAGGATGGAGAGGGGGGAATGGGACGCAGCGATTGGTTGTGCCGCAGGTTCCTGTGCTGTTTTCATAATTTTTATTTTTTATCGTCCACCGGTATTTGCAGGATGGCTATAAACTTGCCGTCTTCCATTTTTGTATGCAGCGATGCGGTGGCGCCGTATGACAGCCGCAGCCGTTCGCGGATATTTTTCAGCCCGGTGCCGGAGCCTTTTTTCTGCGATCCGTTGCCGGCGTCGTAGTTATTGCTGATAACAATGGCGAGCTGCTGCCCGTCCGCCTTTGCCGATATGTTGATATAAACCGTTTGGAGGCTTTCGTATACGCCGTGTTTTACGGCATTCTCGAACAGCGGCTGCAAGAGCATGGCCGGGATTTTCAACGGCAAACAAGCCGGGTCGATTGTTCGTTCATAAACCAGTTTTTCGCCGAAGCGCAGTTGCTCAATCGCCAAATACCGTTCAATATTTTCCATTTCGTGTTGCAGCGAAGCATAAATTGCATTGTTCGCCAGCACCGCATAGCGCAAGTAATCGGATAACTCCACCAGCATTTTTTGTGCCTGTTCGGGGTGGCGGATAATTAGGGAATTGAGGGAATTTAAACTGTTGAATAAAAAATGCGGGTTGATTTGCGATTTCAGGCGGTTCAGTTCGTTGTCTTTTATCAGCCGGTTCAGGCGGATTTCATTGGCTGCCTTTTCGCGCAGCTTTTCCACATAAATGTACAAATAATACACCAGCACCATAACAAGGTAAAACGTGCATCCCTGCACGATTTTCCACCCGTACGTAAGTTGCAGGTAGTCCATGTAACGGTTGTTGTCCGTTTCCAGCAGCCACATGATGAAATACCCCGCCGGCGCCGAAAGGGAAATGAACAGCGACACCAGCAGCAGGTGCACCACCACATTAAACTGCCAGGTCTTATGCTCCCATCTGTTGAAGCGCACGGGGTACCACACCGGTATCAACAGGGAGGCATAAAGAAAATTAAACACGACCGACTCGATAATAATATATTCCAGCGAATAGCTGGAAGTGGCGTTAATAATCAGGATTTGCCCGCATATTATGCACAGCCAGATGAACAGGTAGAGCCCTTTGGTTTTATAATTTTTAAAAATGGGATTCTTTTCCATAACTTGCGCAGCACGTCCGGCAACGTTTTACCGCGTTTTTATTTCGCCGCCGCCAAATACCATAGACGCTTTAATGATCAGCGTCCTGTTTTCATTGACGTCAAAGGTAGGGTGCGCGCGCTTGTCTTCCATTCGCCCGAGAATGGCGTCCTGCCGGAGTTCCACCTTCCAGTGGGCGGGAATATAGAGCGTAACGCCGCCAAACACCGCGCTAACGGTAAGCGTACTTTCCCCTTCGGCCAGTTGTGTGTCCATGAAATCTATTTCGGCGGCGCCGAAAACGCAATTGATATCGCCGCCCTTAAAATTTTGCGAGGTTATCTTCTCTTTCCCGCCGCTGAAAACATAATTTGCCATATAGCCCTCCCCATCTTCCGGTATTTTGGAGGAAGGGCCGGTGGAAAAATGCCGGTGGAAATAGCGGCGGTGGCGTTCCATCCGGCAACAACGCCGCCGCGGGCCGAAAACCCGGAAAAGCAACAATAGCCCGCCGACGATTAAGCCTATCGCCCAGCCGTTGCCTTTCAGGCAGGTCAGGCCGTCTATGTTCAGCTTGGGCAACAGCAACAAAAATCCCAACAATATCAGGAATACGCCGGGAATGCGCTTGGGGCGCGAAAAAACAGACACAAGGCCTATCGCGACGAGTACCATTTGCCATGAAAAAATCACCGGCTTGTAAACAACCGGCAAATACCCCGCATTAAACAACAACAGCAACACGCCTGCGACGATGATTAACAGCGCCAATACAGCGCTTGATATCCGGGAGGGATGGGTTCTGAGTGGTTCCATTTTTAAAGATTTAAAAAATTACGGCACAAAACAGCAATAGCAACACGCCGGCCATGATGAATAACAACGCAAATACGGCGCTCGTTTTTCGGGTTGGATGTGTTCTGGTTGGTTCCATTTTTAAATGGTTTAAAAAATTACGGCACAAATATACGATTCTTTACCGGCTCCGGGCTACAATTTTTCCACAAAGATAGCATGTTTCCCGACCAATGCCCGAAATCAAACGACCAATTTGCAAAAGGATGAATGCCGTCCATAAAAGCAACGGCTATGTTTAGAAATCGGAACAAAGATACAACTTATTCTAATTTCCACCTGTATTTTTAGAATAAGAACTTCCTTTTTAATGGAGAATTGAAAATGGAGAATTGAGAATTGGCTGGCGCCGGTATCCTTCATTCTCCATTAAATAAGCCCGGAGGGCTTACATTTTCATAACCCCATGCAAGTGGAGCGCAGTGGAACGCAGCATGGGGGCTATATGCACTCCCTGCCCCTCGCGCGGAGCACCTGCTTTCCGCTATGCACGGACAGTGCGCCGCGCGAAAGGCAGTGGGGGCTTCTTCCGCAGGCTGCGCTGCGCTTGCCTGCGGTTATGCATATTTCGCCCCTTCGGGGCTTTTTTGAGTTAAGAACTAAAAGTTAAGAACTAAAAGTTAGCTGGCGCCAGCCAACTCTTAACTTTTAGTTCTTAGTTCTTAACTCAAAAAAAACACCGGCAGCCTATTCATCTGCCGGCGTCTTTCATTACTTCGCCTCTCTGCCTCCCCCTCCTTCGGAGGGGGCTGGGGGGAGGTCTACGGGATTATCGCGCTCTTCATCGTGCTCCACGGCCCTTTTTCGCCCCGGGTGTTTTCCCACCGGAGGGCGAAGTAGAGGGTTTTGCCGCGCTGGTCGTTCTCGAAAGAGAGGG
>JAITSM010000049.1 GCA_031287815.1 Prevotellaceae bacterium | reverse complement strand
ATTATGCGTTCCGCTATGATATGCTGGGCGCCCATGGCGTCTATGCTGATGATGCTCCCTTTTATTTCCAGCAACTCCAGCAAATGGGGAATGGCGGTAATTTCATTGCTCTTGGCTTCTGTGCGAAGCTGACCAAGACATATACCCTGCTCCACGCTCCATGCGTTGACCAAATGAAGTGGGGGTGCATGGCTAAAGCTATCTTTTGAACCACGTAGCGTCTTACCGTCAATCGCCACTACCCGCTCTATTTCGCCTGTAGCTTTCAGCTTCTGCGCCCATTGCATAAACAGCTGTTCAAAGGCTTGGGGGTTGAGGGCTGAAAATACACGATTAATCGTATCATGGGAGGGTATACCGTGTCGGAGCGAGAGTATTTGGCGGAGAAAGTCGATGTTAGTTCTTCCAAACAGTGCAATAGCATCCCAGGAAGCGGCTCCGCTAAGCACCGCTAATATGCTCAAAATAACAATATCTATCAGGCTATGCCGGCGATTACGCCGTACCCGGGGATCGGGCAATTTTATAAACGCTTGGTGAAGGGTAGTAGGCATGGTTATTTCCGTTATTTCTTGCAAATGTAGCCTTTTATTTCTTTTATCTAAACGCAATTAAACAATAATCCAAAATTTTTATATGCGTCGGCCCTGGAAATGTTACCGTTCATTTGCATCGACAAAAAAAATAGCGTATCTTTGCACTCCCAAAAGAGGAAATATAATCGGAGTGTGGCGCAGTTGGCTAGCGCACTTGCATGGGGTGCAAGGGGTCGTGTGTTCGAGTCACATCACTCCGACAGACAAAGAATATCAAAGATATTCAAAATCATCAAAACGCGCGGAAATAGTAGTTTCCGCGCGTTTGATTTATTATAGGTAAAATTTCTTAATTTTATTTATCTTTGTTGCCGTAATTTCTAATTTCTACAACAATGATACAACCTGCCACATTACAATTTTTGAAAAAACTCGTGCAGCAAAACAGCCGCGAATGGTTTCATGCCCACCGCGAGGAATACGACCTGGTGCGGGGAAACGTGATAGACGTCGCCACCCGGTTGCTGGCGGAAATTAACCGGTTTGACCCGCTGGGATTTTATGACGTCCGGAAATCCATGTTCCGCATAGCGCGCGATACGCGCTTTTCGCACGACAAGTCGCCGTACAAGCCGAATTTCGGAGTGATTTTGAATGCCGAAGGAAATACGCGCAGCCCCTTGTCGGGCTACTACCTGCACGTGGAGCCGGGAAATAGCTTTGTGTCGTGCGGCCTTTACATGCCCCCGCCCGACCTGTTGAAAGCCGTGCGCCGCATTATCGACGAAGATTTCGACATTTTCAAAAAGATTATTTCTAAAAGGGAATTCCGGCAAACCTTTATAGACCTTGCGCGCGATGACGATGCCCTTTCCCGTGTTCCCGCCGGCTTCGACAAAAATTCGCCTGCGGCGGAATACCTGAAGTTAAAGCATTTTTACGTCATGGCCGCTATGGGAGACCGGGAAATTACTGCTGCTGCCTTTATCAAAAAAGCCGCCGGCTATTACCGCCTGATGAAACCTCTCAACGATTTCCTGAATAATATCATCAGAAACCGGGAGTGAAAGGCATCTCGTGATGGGTGAAGGGTGAAGAGTGAAGGGTGCTGGCGCCAGCCCATTCTCAATTCTCCATTAAAACGGCGCCAGAGCTCTTCACCCATCACCCTTCACCCGTAGTCTTAATTAAACAGGTTGAGCGCCGCTTTTGCAGCGGGGTCAATATCGACGGTCATGGCGTAGAGCGCGACGTCTTCCACCGGCGTGTTCCTCCCGATGTAGGCGCGCAGGGACGCGTTAATGAGCTCGCGGGACGCCGCCCACTGTTCGTCGGTGGCCGTTACACTGCTGGCGGCGGCGAAGTCGCGGAAGAGCGCATCTAGTTTATAGTTGGAAAAATAACGTTGCAGCTCGTCCAGTGTCTGGATATTGTTCAGGACGTTGCGGTGCCGGTCGGTGAATTGAAGCGCAAAGCGGTAAATAAGGTTGCGCCGCGAGAGGGTGCGCGTATAATCGTTTACGCCGCTGGTATCATCCGGCACAAACACGTCGGGCATAATGCCGCCGCCGCCGTAAACCACTTTTCCTTTGGGGGTATAATAGCGCTGTCCGGTAAATTTACTGCTGTCCGAAGAATACATTTCGCCGCGCAGGAACCGTTCGTACAATTCGTTTTCGTAGTCACGGTAGCTGTTTTTCTTGTAGGGTTTTTGAATAGAGCGGCCGGTGGGCGTGTAGTAGCGCGCTACGGAGAGGCGCAGCCCCGACTGGTCGCTGAACAGGATGGGTTCCTGCACCAGCCCTTTGCCGAATGACCGCCGCCCCACAATCGTTCCCCTGTCGTTGTCCTGGATGGCGCCCGCCACAATCTCGCTGGCCGACGCGGAACCTTCGTCTATCAATACGGCGAGGCGGATGTGCCGGCAACTGCCCTGGCTGGTCGCCAGGTATTCGTAACGCGGCCGCGCCCGCCCTTCGGTATAAACAATCATGTTGCCGTTGTCCAGAAATTCGTTGGCTATCTGAAAAGCCTGTTCCAGCAGGCCGCCGGTGTTGCCGCGCAAATCAAGGATAAGGTTTTTCATACCGTTTTTCTGCAACAGTTCTATGGCCGCAATAAATTCCCGGTGGGTTGTTTTGGAAAACTTGGAGATTTTAATAAACCCCGTAGCGTCGTCCATCATATAAGCCGCATCCACGCTTTTCACCGGGATTTTATCGCGCCCGATGATAACCTGCACCAACGCGTCCTCCCCGCTTCGGGCAATGCCCACGGTGACCTGCGAGCCGCGCTCGCCGCGCAGCATTTTCACCACGGCCTCCCGCTCCACGCCCCGCCCGGCAATCACAGCCTCATCCACCGTAATAATGCGGTCGCCCGGTTGGATGCCGGCGCGCTCAGCCGGTCCGCCGGCGACCACATTCATCACCACCACCGTGTCGTTAGACATATTGAACACGATGCCTATCCCCTCGAAATTCCCCTCAATAGACTCGTTGGCGTCCGCCATGTCTTTGGCCGGAATATACATAGAATGCGGGTCTAACACTTCCGTCAGGAACGGCAGGGTATTTTCGATAAGTTCTCCTATATTCACACTGTCCACATAATTTTCCTCGATTTGCTGGAAAATCAGCGCCAGCTTCCCCCATTCCCTTTCTTCATCAATGGAGACCACCCTTTGCGACCGGGTAAAATAAGACCCGATGGAAATGCCTACTACTAAAAAGGCCATTAGCGAAACCCATTTCTTTTTCATTATTACTTATTATTTATTTGTTAATGTTTAATATTAATGTTTAATGTTTTTACTTTCCTCTTTAATGGTTTTGGTTTCCGGTTTAATGGTTTTGGTTTCCTCTTTAATGGTTTTACTTTCCTCTTTAATGGTTTTGGTTCATTTTTGAAGTATGAGGTATGAGGT
>JAITSM010000008.1 GCA_031287815.1 Prevotellaceae bacterium | reverse complement strand
GTATGAAAAACGGCATGAAAATAGTTTTTCCCCCTCCTGGAGGCTAATAAATACGTAAGTCCTACGTAAAAAACGCAAAAAATATGTTACTGGAAATGAGGGACGAAGGAGAGCGTTTTGACTGAGTAAGTCAAAACGGAGACCGGGTGCAAATTTACAAATAATATTTGATATTCAGGCAAAAATAAATAAAAATTTTAAAAAATTCTGTTCTTTTTGGCGGAAAAAGGAAGGGGGGATAATAATTGAGAATGTCTTTTGAGGCGCAAGCTAATTCTCCATTCTCCATTCTCAATTTTCCATTAAAAAAGGCGCCAGCTAACTCACGACTCATGACTCACGACTAACCACTAATTCCCATTTTTTTCGTACTTTTGTGCTTCAAATTTTTGCTATGAACAATAAATACAAACGTTATCTTGTTACTTCGGCTTTGCCTTATGCCAATGGGGCGGTGCATATCGGGCATTTGGCGGGCGTATATGTCCCTGCCGACATTTATGTGCGCTACCTGCGGCTTCGCGGCCGGGAGGTGCTGTTTATCGGCGGCTCCGATGAACACGGCGTCCCCATTACCATCAAGGCGCGCAGAGAGGGCGTGACGCCGCAGGATATTGTCGATAAATATCACCTTATTATTAAGGATTCGTTCGAACGCTTCGGCATTTCGTTCGATATTTATTCGCGTACAACGTCGGAAATTCACCATAAAACGGCGGCGGACTTTTTCCGTAAATTATACGATGACGGGAAATTTATAGAGAAAACGTCGGAACAGTATTATGACGAAGAAGCCGGGCAATTCCTTGCCGACCGCTACATTGTCGGCCAGTGCCCGAGATGCGGCAACAGCGACGCCTACGGCGACCAGTGCGAAAAATGCGGCTCGACGCTTAGCCCGAATGAGCTGATAAATCCGCACTCGGCGATTAGCGGAAGCAAACCGGTGCTGCGCGAAACATCGCACTGGTACTTGCCGCTCGACCACTACGAAAGCTGGCTGCGCCAATGGATTCTGGAAGAACACAAAGAATGGAAAACAAATGTATACGGCCAGTGCAAATCGTGGCTCGATGCGGGATTGCAGCCCCGCGCCGTGAGCCGCGACCTCGACTGGGGCATCCCGATACCGGTGGAGGGCGCCGCGGGAAAGGTGCTTTACGTGTGGTTTGATGCGCCTATCGGTTATCTTTCCAACACCATTGAACTGCGCCCCAACGATTGGGAAAAATGGTGGAAAGACAGCGACACCAAAATGGTGCATTTTATCGGGAAAGACAATATCGTTTTTCACTGCATCATGTTTCCCGCAATGTTAAAGGCGCACGGCGGTTTTATCCTGCCGGACAATGTGCCTGCCAATGAATTTTTAAATCTCCAGAACGATAAAATCTCCACTACGAAAAATTGGGCGGTGTGGCTGCATGAATACCTGGATGAATTTCCGGGCAAGGAAGATGTGTTGCGCTATGTCCTTTGCGCTAATGCGCCCGAAACGAAGGACAGCGAATTTACGTGGAAAGATTTTCAAACCCGCAACAATAGCGAGCTGGTAGCTGTTTTCGGCAATTTCGTTAACCGTGCGGTGGTGCTCACGCATAAATATTTTGACGGGAAAGTGCCGCCCGCCGGTACGCTGACGGCCTACGACAAAGCCATATTGAAAGAACTGCCTGTAATCAGGCAGGCGCTGGAAAGCCATCTGGAAACCTATCATTTCCGCGAAGCATTGAAAGAAGCGATGAATTTGGCGCGGCTTGGCAATAAATACCTCGCCGAAACGGAGCCCTGGAAATTGGAAAAAACCGACAGGGCGCGAATGGCAACGGTTTTAAACCTTTCCCTGCAAATCTGCGCCAGCTGCGCGGTGGCTTTCGAGCCGTTTTTGCCGTTCACGGCGGGAAAATTGCGCTATATCCTCGCCCAAAGTAAAGCGGACTGGGAACAGCTGGCGCGTACCGACGCGCTGGCGGAAGGCCATAAACTCAACGAGCCGCAATTGCTGTTCGACAAAATCGAAGATGCCGACGTCCAAAAACAACTGGATAAATTAAACGCTACCCGTATTCCCGCTGCCGGAAAGGATGGGGGAGTAGCTGTGCCGCAGAAAGCCGCCTGCCAGTATGATGACTTTTTGAAAATGGATATTCGTACCGCTACCGTCCTGGAAGCGGAGCGCGTGCCGAAAACAGACAAGCTGTTAAAACTGAAAATAGCTACCGGCATAGATACGCGCACAATAGTGTCGGGCATTGCCGAACATTACAAGCCGGAAGAACTCACGGGCAAACAAATTTGTATTTTAGCCAATCTTGAACCCCGCGTCATTAAAGGCATCGAATCGCAAGGCATGATTCTGATGGCGCAACAACCCGACGGAAAAATGAAAATCATACATCCCGAAGAGCGGATGGATAACGGCGCTGCCATAAGCTAATTTGTTTAATAAGGGCGCAGGTTAAAGGCGGAAACGGTAACGCGAGGTAAGAGGAAAAACCATTTTATCAACTGTCAGTACGCCGTCTTTTACCGGAAGCCACGCCTGGGGTGGCGTATTCTTGCCGGTATTTTGCAACACTTGTACGGACTGGGCGGGATTGCCGCCGGATACAAGCAACACGATAACTTCGCCGGTATCCTGATGAACGGCAACGTCTAAAACCATTGCTACATAAGGCTCCGTGTCATTGCCGGAAATAAGAATATCGCCGGGCGATATATCCGTTGCCGTGCTGAGTTCTATATCTTGCAACAGCGTTTGAAAATCACTGTTGGTAAAAATAAAATTCAGGTAACGCCGGAAGGTCTGGTACTGTCTTGGATTGCTGGGCGTCTTTGTCCAGTAGGTTTTGCGGTTAATGACCAATTTCATGCCTTGCGCCCATTGCTCGTAAGGAATAATTTCCCCGTTGTTGATATGAAAAGAAATGGCGGAAAACCGCTGCTGTTCGAACAGGTATTCCGCCCACAGGCGTATGGCCGTTTGTACATTTTGTTGTAAATTTTTGTCGCCGATTTCCATATCGATGACTGCTGCCGGGCGGCAGGAAGTATTCGGGACGCCGTCATAAAATTTCACCGGCGTTTTGGAAGGCAATAGCGGCAAGTGTTGCAGGAAAAAAGCGAAAGGGGCGGGCGTAGTGTCTATGCGCTGGTAACCGGAAGGAATGCTGAAGCGGGCTGTTACTGTTTTACCGCCCGGGTGTATTCCACTTTGCGCCACAGACAGCAAAGGAAGCAGGTACGATAAAATAAAAATGATATTGTATTTACAATGTAACATCATAGCATCGCACGCAAAGATACAAAAAAATAGTAGATGCAGAAAAGCCGTGCGCCGCTTGACATCGTTAATGCAGCTATGCGGTTAGGTTCAGCCGGAAAGTAGATTTACGGATTTTAGCCGCAAGCCCTTGCCCGGTGATTAAGGAAAGCGGCTTTTTTCTTCGGGAAAAAAGCCGTACTTTTGTTCGCCAGAAACGAGAATAAATGCTAATACATATTTCTTCTTATTAAATCATGCACAAAAAAATTCCTTCCCCTCTCTGTTGGGTGCCGTCTGTTTACTTTGCTATGGGTTTGCCTTTCGTTGTATTAAATATGGTGTCGGTACTGATGTTCCGGCGCATGGATATTTCCGATACGCAAATCGCCTTCTGGACGTCGCTCATCATGCTGCCCTGGACGCTCAAACCCTTGTGGAGCCCGTTTCTCGGCATGTTCCGGACAAAAAAATTCTTTGTAGTATTAACGCAAATCATCACCGGCATTGTATTCGGGCTGGTGGCTTTATCCCTGCAATTGCCCTCTTTCTTTGCGGTGGCGGTGGCGTTGCTGTTCATCATCGCCTTCAGCGGCGCAACGCACGATATCGCCACCGACGGCGTTTATATGGATGAATTAAGCAAAACCGACCAGGCAAAATATATCGGCTGGCAAGGCGCGTTCTACAACCTTGCGAAGGTCGTTGCTACGGGCGGGCTGGTGTATATGGCCGGCTTCCTGATGGGGCGTATTGGGAACGTGTATGCCTGGATGGCGGTCATGGCGGCCTGCGGGAGCGTTATGTTATTGTTGAGCGCCTACCACAGCAAAATGCTGCCTTCGGGCGGAAAGGCTGCCGGCAGGGTTGATTCGTTCCGCGACACGCTGGGAAACCTCTGGGAAGTCCTCCGCACTTTCTTTACAAAAAAATACATTGCCTGGTATATTGTTTTCATCATTCTCTACCGCTTTGCCGAAGGGTTTGTGATGAAAATCGTCCCGCTGTTCCTCAACGCGCCTGTCGAGCAGCAGGGGCTGGGCTTGTCGGAAGAACAAATCGGATTATACTACGGCACTTTCGGCGCCATTGCTTTCGTCGTTGGCTCGCTGCTGTCGGGCTATTATATTTCCAGCAGGGGATTGAAAAAAACATTATTTCCCCTGTGTTGCGCTTTCAATATTCCTTTTGCGGTTTACTTGCTGCTGGCCATTTACCAGCCTTCGAGCGGCTGGCTGATTTCCGGCGCTATCGTACTGGAATATTTCGGCTATGGATTCGGCTTTGTCGGCTTGACGCTGTTTATGATGCAACAGATAGCGCCCGGCAAATACCAGATGGCGCACTACGCTTTTGCCACCGGCATCATGAATTTGGGCGTCATGCTTCCCGGCATGATGAGCGGGCTGGTCAGTACCTGGTTGGGATATAAATATTTTTTCGTCTTTGTACTCTTTGCCACCATCCCGGCTTTTCTGGCCACCCGTTTTGTGCCCTTTACCCATAACGATATAAATCCTCCCTCCACCGAAGGCGACGGAGTTCAGTAGGCAGTTTTCAGTTTTCAGTAGGCAGTGGCTGGCGCCTTTTTAATGGAGAATGGAGAATTGGCTGGCGCTGGAGGGCAGTAGGCGGTGCCACCGGCGAGGGCGTGCGTTCGCCGCTGGGGCGTTTCGGCATGCCCATTTCCAAGCCGGTGTGGTCGCGTGGCAGCCAATCATGAGGTGCTTTCATATTTTCCTCCCATGTTTTAGTTAATAACTTCATTTCCTATTTGCTGGGGGCGCACCCTCTTTATTTCTGGTCGCGATCAATTGTCATCGGGGCGCGCCCAATTGCCATCGGGGCGCGCCCACTTGCCAGCGGGGCGCGCCCAATTGTCAGCGGGGCGCGCCCAATTGCCAGCGGGGCGCGCCCAATTGCCAGCGGGGCGCGCCCAATTGCCAGCGGGGCGCGCCCAATTGCCAGCGGGGCGTGCCCAATTGCCAGCGGGGCGCGCCGCTTTTTGCCCTACGGCGGCACAAACTGTTCAAATTTTAACCTTTTTTTATTTTTCATTTAGTCGTTAGTTACCTCCCCCCAGCCCCCTCCGAAGGAGGGGGAGTTGGCTCCCTCTCCTTCGGGGCGGGCGGGGGGCGGGGGTGGGGGTAAGGGGTGAGGTTATAAGGTTGCACGATAACACCCCTAAGGTTGCGTTGAAAATTGAGAATTGGCTGGCGCCGGAACCACCTTACGAAAAAAATCTTTTCAAAAATATTTAGAATTAAAAAATAAAGTAATATATTTGCAGCGGTTATTATGTGCTCTTTGACATTTTGAATTTGATATAAAAAAATATATCGTTTTAACTTTTATTCTGCGTAAACTACGAAATCTGGAAAATTTCAATCCGTTGTGAATAATAAGTAAAAGCGGCTGCGCCAGGAGTAGGTGTGAGTCGTTAAGCTTATTTGACGGATGGGTTTCCAGAACCTCGTAGTTTCGTAAGTGTAGCGTCTCACTTCCTACTCTTTGTTTTTTAGCAGAATACGGAAAAATCACCATAAAAGTTAAAGAAATAAATTGTAGAAACCGTGTATTAAAACCTTCTGCAATCATTGGCAGCGGATAAAAATTCGTAGCGGGAGGGTTGTTTTATAAAATTGGTTTGTGTTTGCAAACAACCCTAATGCTACAAAATAATAACAATTAAAAAATAAAAAATTATGAAAAAAATTTTCTTTTCTCTTTTATTGTTTCCCCTTTTGGGGACAGGCGGCTTGTCTGCCGCCGTAACCGTTACGCCGCTGAGCATAGATTATTCCACTAAAAAGGTAACCTTTAAAGTATCGTGGACTGGCACTGCCGCCGCCAATCGCGTATGGGTGTTTGTGGATTTGTGCCCGGTGGCGGGAACTGCTTCGGGCACATTTGCCAAAGCCGTTATCAGCGGGGCTACCGCTACTGCCGGCAGCATTGACCCTGCTTCGCTAAACGGGCGCGGCTTTTATGTAACCGCCAACCCCTCGACCGTTACCGCCACCCTAAGCAACGCCACCGGCAAATTCAACTGGTGCGTCTACGGCAGCGATTTTCCACCCAATGCGAAAAACAACACCGGCGGCGGCTATGACTTGAGAGGTACGCCGCCGTTTATAATTACCACTGCAGCCGGCACGGCGGAAATAAACGTCTACACTTATTCCGGCAACACCATTACCGCCCTCACCGACGCCACCGGTTGTCCGGGCGCCCTGTGCGGCAAGAACGGCGAATCAGCGGGATTGTTGAATTGCTGCGTTCCCGGAACAACGAATTGTAGCGGCACATGTAAAACAGATGGTACCTATACTACTAATGACGGCGCATGCACCGGTGCGTGTCGAACTCGGTACGTACAACAGAGAAATCAATGCGCGACCGTACTAAATCAGACATATTCCACCACCAGTGACGCAACGTGTTCTGCGGGCTGCTGCACAACTATCACCACCGCCCCCACCCAAAGTCCGATCGAGTGTCCAGCCGGCTGCGAATGCGCTCCGACCAACTACAATGGCGAAAACGGCGGGTGGGCGTGGTCGATAACCTGCTGTAACTAACATAATATTGTACAAAAAAAATAAAAAAGTGATAAGTAGCTCTATAGCGTTCTCACCCAACGCTACCATTGTTGCGCCCTGTTCCCCTTAGAGCTTCCTCGCGCCACCCTTTCTGAATGGAGAATGGAGAATTAGCTGTCTCCAGCAACCTTAAACTTGAAACTCACGACTCGCGACTAAAACACGAACAGTTTATGCCGCCGTAAGGCAAAATGCGGCGGAAACCCGCCAAATTGTGGTCGTCTTCAATTGCTTTGTCGCTGGTTACAATCGCCCTGTAGTCGTCCTCCCTCCAACCCCCTCCGAAAGAGGGGCAAAACAACTTTGAATGGACATTCGCATTATTCCTAAAAAAAATCACCGGAAAAATTTCCGGTGATTTTTGCTTTATGTCCGGCGGGCTTAGCCGGCAAAACTTTTGTCCACTAAAATGCGGCCGCAGTATTCGCACACGATGATTTTTTTACTCAATGCAATGTCTAATTGGCGTTGAGGCGGTATTTTGTTGAAGCACCCGCCGCAGGCGTCGCGCTCTACGGTTACAACGGCCAAGCCGTTGCGCGCATTCTGGCGTACTTTCTTGTAGGCAGTCAGCATGCGATCATCAATAAATTTCTGTAAATTTTCCGACTTTTTCTCCAGCGTTTTTTCTTCTTTCGACGTTTCGGCTACGATTTCGTCCAGTTCTTTTTTCTTCAATTCAAGGTCTTCCGTGCGCTCTGCCAATAGTTTTTTAGCGTCGTCCAGCAGGCCTTTCCGTTCTTTCAGTTGCACGGTGTATTCTTTTACGCGTTTTTCCGCCAGCTCAATTTCCAAATTTTGGTATTCCACTTCTTTCGACAGCGAATCGTACTCGCGGTTGTTTTTCACATTTTTTTGCTGTTCGGTATATTTCTTTACGGCAGCGGTGGCCGTATTGATGTCTATTTTTCGCTTGGCAATGTTGGCTTCGACGTCTTTTACTTCGCCCTGTAAATTGGCGATACGTGTTTTCAGCCCCTGTATTTCATCTTCGAGGTCGCGCACTTCCAGCGGCAATTCACCGCGTACGGCGCGGAGTTTGTCGATTTGCGAATCGGTTTGCTGTATTTGATAAAGTATGCGCAGTTTTGCTTCCGGCGAATCGTTATCTATCGTTGCTTGTTTTTTCGGGGTTGCCGGCTTTGCGGGCGCCGGAGCGGTTTCCTTTTTTGCCGCTTTTTTTGGAGCTTCCTTTTTTGGAGTTACTTTTTTTGCCATATTGTTGTTATTATATTTTTAAAAATAATTGATTGCGTTCGTATCGTTTTTTGTCAAACGGACGGCAAAGTTAGGCATTTTTTTTGTAAGGCAATGATAAAAAATACCCAGTACGTCTTTTTCGCTTTCATAATGCCCGATATCGGCTATCAGCAGGCAGTTGCCGACGTCGAAAAAGTCGTGGTATTTAAAGTCGGCGCTGACCAGCGCCGACGCTCCCGCAGCCAGTGCACCGTTCAGCAGGAATGCGCCGCTGCCGCCGCACACCGCCACGCGCGAAATAGCCGTTGCCGGCGGTTGCGAATAGCGGATGCACGGCGTATCGAAATTTGTTTTTACCAGTTGCAGGAAATCTTTTGCCTGCATGGGCGCCGGCAAATCGCCGAGTATGCCGAATCCAATGTTGTCGTCTTCTTTCGGCGCAAGGATTTTCCGGTGGCAAAGTTGCAATTTCTCAGCCATCGCTTCGCTCACGCCGCCGCGCACGCTGTCCATGTTGGTATGCGCCGCATACAAAACCAGGTTGTTTTTTATCGCTTTCTCGACAATGCGTTCCGTGCAGGTATGGCCGGTAAGCTGTTTCAGTCCTTTGAAAATAACCGGGTGGTGGGAAATGATAAGGTTGGCGCCGGTTTGCAGGGCTTCGTCCAGTATTGCTTCGGTTACGTCTACGCACAAGAGTGCGCCGGTAACTTCGGTTTGCGGGCAGCCTACGCAAAAGCCGGCATTATCGTATGTTTCCTGATAATGCAAGGGCGCCATTTCTTCAATAGCTGCCGTTACTTGTGCTGCGGTCGGTTGTGCCATGATTTTTCTCCGGCAGAAATTACGGATTAAAGCAATTCCTTTACTTCCAATAATTCTTTTTTTATTACTTGCAAAGAGTCGATGATTTGCATATTATATTCTTCGCCGGTTTTATTTTCTTTTAATCGTTTCCTTGCTCCTTCTAAAGTCATGCCTTGATTTTTTATCAGGCGGTGGAGAATTTTAAAGTTTTCCACGTCATCCGGTTGAAACAGCCGGTTGCCTTTCCTGTTCTTATGCGGGCGGATAATATCGCTTAATTTATTAGACCAAAAACGAACCAGCGATGTCGATTCGCCCAATATTTCCGCTACTTCACCAATGGTGTAGTATATTTTTTTTATTTCCGCTTCTTTGTAAGGCATATGTTTCGCTTATGGTTATACATTAGTCTAACGATTGCCCGCTGTTGGTGGCTAACTGTATCATGCGGTCATATTCTTCCGGCGTAACGTCAATGAAAAAGAAATTCAACGGGTCTAAAAATTTACCATCTTTCCGGACTTCATAATGGAGGTGCGGCGCAATAGACATGCCGGTATTACCAACTGTCCCTATGACGTCCCCGCGTTTTACCTTTTGCCCGGTTTTTACTTTGATAGCGCTTAAATGGGCATACAGGGTCGTATAGCCGCCCACGCCGTGGTCAATGACAATTTTGTTGCCGTATCCTTGCAGCGAAGTAGCCGCTTCTGTTACCGTGCCGCCGCCGGTAGCCATCACATCTACGCCGGTAGCCGCTACCAGGTCTATGCCGGTATGCATTTTTGCCACCTTGTAACGTGGATGAATGCGCATCCCGATAGAGCCGCCGGTGCGGGTGAGGTCTCTATTCCGCAGTGGCTGTATGGCAGGGATATTTTTACATTCCAATTCTTTTTCTTTTGCCAGTGCGCCAATCGTGTCCAGTGATATTATCTGTGCCTGAGCGCGCGCCAGCAGGTTTTGCAACCGCTGGTCGGTCATGATTACCAAATCGGCATTTTCGAATGCTTCCAGTTCTTCATACCTGTTGGAGCCGCCCACGCCCATGTTTAACGGCAACGGGTCGGCCTGGAAAATGGTGCGGTAAATATTATTGTCGCGTTGGTTGATGTCGTTTAATACCGTTTCCAGCTGGTCGAAGCGGTTGTTCAGGGAAGCGTACTGGGAGGACAGCATAGCATTTTCACGCAGCAACCCGCGTTCTTTCGGCGTATCAAAAAACGCGGAAAAAACGAAGTAATACAGTATCGCCAATAGCACGCTGCCCAAGAAATACAGCGTCCAGCGGCGCAGCAGTTGCCAGGCGCCTTGCCGGACTTTTATAAAATCCAGGTGTTCGTGGCTGTATTTGTAGCGATAAGGCATACGTATTTAGTATTCGTTATTTGCTCGTTGTGCGGCTTGCAAAATTCTTTCGTATTCATCCGGCTCAATGGTCACGTCGAAATAATTGAGCGGATTCACCGGCCGGCCTAAATATTGTACTTCATAATGTACATGCGGGCCTGTAACGCCGCCGGTATTTCCCAATGTGCCGATTTGTGCGCCGCGTTTAATGGTTTGTCCTTCCGTTACACTGATGGAACGGAGATGCGCATAAAGCGTTTTATACCCGAAACCGTGATCGATCTCTATGCGGTTGCCATAGCCTTCGCGGGAAAAGGAATGTACCACTTTCGTTACTTTCCCGTCGCCGGTAACGAATATCGGCGTTCCGATAGGCCCTCTAAGATCTACGCCGTTATGCGGGCGGACGTCGCCATAAATAGGATGCTGGTGGCGCAGGCGAAAAACATCGGTAATGTACACTGTAAGATTATCAATGGTGGTAGGCGCAATAATGGGAATGCAATTTTTCATTTCTTCCATTCGCACCGCTAATTTTTCAATAGTATCGAAAGATACCGACTGTATATAAGCTTTCTTCAGCAGAATGTCCAGGTGTCGGGAGGTTTTAATTAACGTATTGGCATAATCCGATTTTTCAAATTCCGTATATCTGTTTACCCCGCCAAAACCCGCATCCCGCACCGAAGACGGAATAATATCCAGCCCGAAGGTAGCGCGATAAACATTGTTATCCCGGCGTTGTATTTGCGTCAAGTAGTTATTGGCTTCCTGAAAACGTTTGTTAAGTAATCCGTATTTTACCGTAATTTCAGCGTTACTGCGAATAATGGCAAGCGATTTCGGCGTTTCAAAGTATTGCGTGTAGAGCATATAGTAACCCACTGCAAGCGACACGCTAATCAGGAATCCTCGAAAAACACGCATTACCTTTTTCCGCCCGGAAGTCCGCGATATTTCAAATAAAAGCGTCTCCGGATTAAATTTATAACGTAAACGTGCCATTTACCACTCAATAATGAAATTAAATTTGACGGGCAAATATAAGAAAAATTTTTCACATTCAAGAAAAAAAGTTACAGGGGCTTCCTAAGAATGGTTATCACCGGCAGGACTCACGATTTACAACTAATTTTCGTATCTTTGCCGCAGAAAAAATCCGTATGACAACAATCCGCTTAACCAGGAAGTTTACTTTTGAGATGGCGCACGCACTGCCGGGCTATGACGGCAAATGCCGCCATATTCATGGACATTCCTATATATTATATGTAACGGTGAAGGGCGTGCCGGAAGCCGACCCCGCGCATCCGAAGTACGGCATGGTCATGGATTTTACGGAACTGAAAAGCATCGTGCAGCAGCTTGTCATCGACCGGTTGGACCATGCGTTGCTGCTGCGCCGGGATGCGCCGCTGGCAGCGGAATTGACGGCCGCTTATGAAAAGGTGGTTACCGTGCCCTACCAGCCGACCTGCGAAAATATGGTCATCGACTTTGCGGAAATACTGCAAGCCGCTTTGCCCGACAAGGCATCGCTGCACAGTATCCGGCTTCATGAAACCGCTACTTCCTACGCGGAGTGGGTCAACGGTGAACGCTGAACGGTTTAAGTAGCACTGTCCTGCTTCCCCTCTTTCGGAGGGGGTTGGGGGGAGGTGAAGGGGATGAGGGTGAAGTTAAATCAATGAATAATAAATAATGGATAACGAACAACAACAAAGCAAGGGAACGCTTTACCTGGTGGACGGGCACGCTATTATCTACCGCGCCTACTATGCTTTTCTCAAACGGCCTATCACGACTTCCAGCGGCATAGAAACGTCGGCTATCTATGGTTTCACGCGGTCGGTGATAGATTTGATAGCGCAGGAAAAACCGTCGCACCTTATTGTCGTGTTCGATCCGGGCGGGAAAACGTTCCGGCACGATAAATATCCCCCCTACAAAGCCAACCGGCAGGCAACGCCCGATGTGATTAAAATGTCGATACCGGCGGTGAAGGAAATACTCGCCGCCTTCCGGATTCCGGTAATTTCCAAAGAAAGGTACGAAGCCGACGATGTGATAGGAACTATTGCCAAACAAGCCGAGCAGAAGGGCTATGACGTATTCATGGTTACGCCTGACAAGGATTACGGGCAACTGATTTCCGACCGCATTACCATCTGTAAACCGCAGCAGGCGGGGGTGCTGGAACGCATCGGCGTCGATGAAATCAAGGCAAAATACCTTATTGAACGCCCCGAACAGGTGATAGACGTGCTGACCCTGTGGGGCGACGCTTCCGATAATGTCCCCGGCGTGGACGGCGTTGGCGAAGTGCGCGCCAAAAAACTGATTTCCGCCTTCGGCAGCGTCGAAAATTTATTGCAACATACGGACACATTGCCCGAACAGCAACGCGTGGCGGTGGAAGCCGCACGCGGGCACCTGCCATTGTCGAAAGAACTTATTACTATCGACACGCACGTTCCTGTGGAATGGAGCGAGGAAGCCGCCGCCATGTGCCCGCCGGACACGGAACAGCTGAAAGAACTATTTGTCAAATATGAATTCGTTTCGTTGTTGCACCTCTTGCCGGCATGGAGCGGGGAACAGGCCAAGCCGGCTGCCCCGCCTCCATCCGCCCCGCACCGGCAATTAAGTTTATTCGGCGCGCCGCCGGCAGAAACCGCACCGGCAGCGGAAGTCGAAACGACAGCGGAAGCCGCGCCGCCGGCAACGTACTACGCGGCTATTGCGGATACGCCGCATCATTACCGCATCGCTCAAAGCGAAGAAGAGATAAAGGCGCTGGTGCAGGCATTGCAGGCAAGCGAACTGTTTTGCTTCGATACGGAAACCACCGGCATTGAGCCCATGCAAAACGAACTGGTGGGGCTGTCCTTTTCGATAGTGGCGCACGAAGGCTGGTATGTGCCGGTACCCGCCGGCAGGGAAGCGGCGAAGGAAATGCTGCAGCCGCTAAAACCCCTGTTCGAGCAGGCGGACAAGCCGAAAATCGGGCAAAACATAAAATTCGACATACTGATGTTGAAACAGTATGGCATCGAAGTGCAGGGTTTCCTTTACGACACCATGCTCATGCACTACCTGCTCGACCCCGAAGGCAGCCACAACATGGGCACACTCAGCCGCACCTACCTGCGCTACCAGCCGGTGGAAATTGAAGAACTCATCGGCAAAAAAGGCGCCCGGCAAGGCTCGATGTCGCAGGTGCCGCTGGAAAAAATTGCGGAATACGCCGCCGAAGACGCCGACGTAACCTGGCAATTGAAGCAGCTGCTGGAAAACGAACTGGTCAAAAACAACCTCTTCGACCTTTATAAAACCGTTGAAATGCCGCTGGTCTACGTACTGGCCGGCATGGAATTTGAAGGCGTAAAAATTGACGTGCCGGCGCTGCTTGGCTACGGCAAGGAACTGCAGGCGCAGCTGCTGGAACTCGACAAAGAGATTAAGGAACTGGCGGGCATGCCGGAATTGAATATCTCGTCGCCGAAGCAGCTGGGCGCAGCGCTGTTTGACAAGCTGCGGCTGCCTTCCCAAAAGAAAACGCGCACCAAACAATATGCCACCGACGAAAAAACCCTGCAATCGCTGGCAGGCAGCCACCCGATTATTGCAAAAATTTTAACCTACCGTTCGCTGCACAAACTGTTGTCGGGATATATAGAATCGCTGCCGGCGCTGGTGAACAAGCGTACCGGGAAAATCCATACCACCTACAACCAGTTTGTAACCTCCACCGGCCGCCTGAGCTCTAACAACCCCAACCTGCAAAATATCCCGATACGCGACGAAAACGGCCGCGAAATCCGCAAGGCATTTATCGCAAGCGATGCGCAGCACGTTCTCCTCTCGGTGGATTATTCGCAGATAGAACTCCGCCTGATGGCGCACCTGAGCGAAGACCGGAACATGCTCGAAGCCTTCGGGCGCAACGAAGACATACACGCCGCCACCGCAGCGAAAATTTTCCACGAACCGCTGGCGCAGGTAACGCGCGAACAACGCCGGCAGGCAAAAACCGCCAACTTCGGCATCATTTACGGCATCTCCCATTTCGGGCTGGCGCAACAGCTGCAAATTCCAAGGGAAGAAGCAAAAAAACTTATTGACGGCTATTTCGCCACCTATCCCGGAGTGAAAAGTTATATGGACAACGCCATTCATTCCGCCGAGCAGCATGGGTTTGTAGCCACGCTTTTCGGGCGCATCCGCAAACTGCGCGACATCCATTCCCGCAACATGACGGTGCGCGGCTATGCCCAGCGCAACGCCATCAATGCGCCCATTCAGGGCTCTGCCGCCGACATCATCAAAATCGCCATGATAAAAGTGTACGAACAATTGCAGCAACGCCGCCTGCAATCGCGCCTCATCCTGCAAGTACACGATGAACTGGTACTCGACGTCTACCGGCCGGAACTGGAAGAAGTGAAGCAAATCGTGCAACACGAAATGGAAAACGCCGTATCGTTAAAAGTCCCCCTCCTGGCGGAAATGGGCACCGGCAACAACTGGCTGGAAGCGCACTGACATCAGCTTTTTAATGGAGAATGGAGAGTGGAGAATGGAGAATTAGCTAACGCCGGCATCCTTCATTCTCCATTCTCCATTCTCCATTCTCCATTCTCCATTCTCCATTCTCCATTCTCCATTCCTATGAGGGCATTGGCGCCCGTGCGATATGGAAGGTGGCGCTTTTTTTCCCCTTGTATTTTCCCTTGCCGTGGATGGTGAGTTCGGCCATTCCGACGTGCTGGTTGTCCTTATAGGTTATCGAGAAATCATTGCCCAGGAAGAGCTTCACCGCGGGCTTGCCGTCTTCGGTGTAATACACTTCGGGTACCGGGGTAACGGGCTGCCCGGTATATTGCTGCGCCGGGATGGGAGATATCACCGTATGTTCTCCTTCGCCGAGGTCTTTGTGGGCGCGGTGGAACTCCGCGTTGATGCGCTCGATTTCGGGGTTCAGGTGGTCGATGAACGTGGCGAAATCGGTTGCGGTGCCTGCGCCGGCGTTGGAGTTGATGATATATACTATAGGCTGCCATGCGCCCTCCAGCTCCTTGCGCGCTTCGGCGGCCGTGTAGTTTGGCTTATTAATTTTTTCATCCGAGCGCTGGTTGAGCAGGCTGACGAACGCATTGAGCGCCGCTTCCAGCGACTGCACCTGCATGCCCAGCCCGAGGTGGACGATGTCCTGCGCATAGTCGGTATTAAAATGCTGGATGACCTCGCGCACCGCGCCCGCTTTCGCATCGTAAGACTTGTCCATGATTTTGCCATAATTTTTCAGCATATCATACACCCTTGCACCGGATTCTGCGGTGGCCGGCGTCAGCGAACGGCTGCCGAAGTCTACTCCGGCATTGACGAGCGCTATTCTACCGTCGAGCGTATCGCTGGCTTTGGCGATTGCTTTGGTGAGTTCGCTCTTGCGTATCCACAGGTACACGGCATTTTCTTTTGTCAGCGCGGCATGGAAAGGGGGCAGCAGCGCGGCTATCGCGTCCCGTAAGGCTTCGCCGGCTGCGGAGAGGCGGGTGTCGGTCTGGTAAAAAAACTGCAAATGCGCCGAAAGCGGAATGTCATGGGAATGGATGGTTAAAATTTTTTTCATAATTCATAAGTTTTAAAGATAAATATTGATTTTTTTTAAGATTATTATTGGTTTTAATAAAATACAGGAAAATGATTAGCCAACGTAAGCCATACATTGGCTTCCTCCCATCGGGGATATAGCAATGTAAGCAGCCATTGGTTCCCTCACATTGTGCCGGGAACAATGTAAGCATACATTGGCTTGCGCACATTGTGCCGGGAGCAATGTAAGCATACATTGGATCGAGTAAAAAGTTGTTCCCACAGATTTTCATAGATTTTTTTTGAAGTATGAAGTATGATGTATGATGTATGAAGTAGCTGGCGCCAAAACATACATCATACTTCATACTTCATACTTCATAACTCCTAATTCCTACTTCAAAACCGCATCGGCGAGTTGGTAGAAGGCGGCGCTGTCCGGGGTGTTCCGGAGGGCTATGGGTGCGCCGCCGTCGCCGCTTTCGCGGATGCTTTGCACTAAGGGGATTTGCGCCAGCAGGGGAAGATGCAGCTTTTCTGCCAATATCTTCGCGCCATCTTTCCCGAAGAGGTAGTAACGGTTCTGCGGCAGCTCCGCCGGCGTAAACCATGCCATGTTTTCCACTATCCCCAGCACATTTATGCGGAGGCCTTTGTTCAGGAACATGTTCACGCCCTTCTCCACGTCGGCAAGGGCAACGGCTTGCGGCGTGCTCACCACTATCGCGCCGGTGAGCGGCAGTTCATGAATAATGCTCAGGTGAATGTCGCCGGTGCCGGGCGGCAGGTCAATCAGCAACACGTCCAGGGCGCCCCACGCTACTTGCCTGGTCAGTTGCCGCAGTGCGCTTGTGGCCATCGGGCCGCGCCAGATGAGCGGCTGCCCGGGCGGCACGAAGAAGCCGACGGACGTCCATTTTACGCCGTAGCGTTCTATGGGCAGCAGCTGTTCTTTGCCGTCGCGCTGTTGCATGAGGGGCTGTTCGTTTTCCGCCGCAATCATTTTCGGAATAGACGGCCCGTAGATGTCGGCGTCGGCCAGTCCGACCCTGCAGCCTTGAGTGGCCAGCGCCACCGCAAGGTTTACCGCCACCGTCGATTTCCCGACGCCGCCTTTTCCCGACGCAATCGCAATGATGTGCCTGACCTCCGTCAGCCCGTTGTATTCGTTGGCTGCCGGCTTCGGCGCAGGCTTTTTGTCCCGTATCAATTCCATGATATTGCCTTTTATTTCCCTGTCGGGAAAAGCGCCGGAGAGGAGGGTTTCTATTTCTTTTTTGAGTGGCGGCGCCAGCGGATCGGGCTGCGGGAAAACCAGCCGGAGGCGGATTTTTTTTCCTTCTACCTGGATATTTTCTACCATCCCTGCTGTTACAATATCCTTGCCGGTGGCGGGATGCAGGATGTTTTTTAAAAGTTGTTCGATGGCTGCGGGTGTCGGTTCCATAATTGTCCGGTGATAATTTTTTTAAATGCTTCTTGTTTTTTCAGGCATCCTTCGGGCGTCGGGACGCTTTCTTCCGGCAGGAAACGGACGGTTATCGGGAGAAAGAACAGGCGTTGCTTTACTTCGTCCGGCAGGCCGGGTGTTTCGCGCAGGCGCACGGCGTCTTTTTCGGTAGTGAGTATCGGGGCGGCGGGGTAGCGGAGCGCAGCGGCGGTTATTTTTCGTGCGTCGGCGGCCGTAAACGCGTGGTGGTCGCGGAACACAAGGCGCTGAAGGGGCGGGCACAGTTGCTCCTGCAAGTATTGCGCCAGCGGCGCAGGGTGGGCGATGCCGGTCAGCAGGATGCAGGGCGCAGGCGGGCAGGGGCGCTGCTCGCCCGCAAAAACCGGTTGCGGAACGCCGTAGGCATAGGTAGTGAAAAATAGTTGCCGGCGTAAATGCGGCGGCAGGTGGCCGGCGAGCGCTTCCTGCTTTTCGGGCGTAAGGTGGGCGGGGCATTTGGTGATGCAA
This sequence comes from Prevotellaceae bacterium, assembly GCA_031287815.1. Classification (GTDB taxonomy): domain Bacteria; phylum Bacteroidota; class Bacteroidia; order Bacteroidales; family UBA932; genus JAIRKX01. Next base: position 3,475 of record JAITSM010000008.1, on the reverse strand, counting down.
ACAATGTCGGCGCGGCGGAGTTGGTTGCGCCGGTCGCGCAGGCGCCCCCGGGGCAGCAGATGGTCGCGGTGCGGCGGGCGGTGGTAGTCGATAAGCAGCAGGGACAGCGCAGGGCGCACGCGGCGGTGCTGAAAAGCGTCGTCGAGAATAATTACGTCCAACTGTTCCCGTTCGCTCATCAGCCGCCGGATGCCGTGGACGCGGTCGGCGTCGACCGCTACCGTCAGCGCCGGGAATTTCTGTTTCAGTTGCAACGGTTCATCGCCGGCGGCCGCCGCCGTGTCGGTTGCCTCCACATAACGGAAGCCTTTTGTTTGCCGCCTGTAGCCGCGCGACAATACCGCCGGCTGCCATTCGTCGCGGAGGAGGGTTACCAGCAGTTCTGTGTGCGGCGTTTTCCCTGTGCCGCCCACTGTAATATTTCCCACCGCTATCACCGGCAGGGGAAATGCCGTTGAGCGGCAAAGGCGCCAATCATAGCATTTATTCCGCACCGTAACCGCCGCGCCGTAAAGCCACGAAAGAGGGGCAAGCAGGCAGCAGGCAGTGGGCAGTGGACAGTTTATCATTCCGGTATTATTTTATAAGGATTAAAAGTGCTGGCGCCAGCCAACTCTTAACTATTAGTTCTTAGTTCTTAACTTCTAGAAATCGTTACGGCCGCGTCGCCTACTTTTCCCCCTAAGGGCGGGTTGCGTTTGCGAATGGTTACGGTTGCACGGCTGATGTTGCCCAGTTCTTTGAATAATGCCTGCAATATCCTTCCTGCTACATGCTCCAGGAGGTTTGAAGAGAGTTGCATCTCCCGCTTTACAATATCGTATAGCTGCTGGTAATTTACCGTGTCGTTTAAATCGTCGCTGCGGGCGGGTTGTTGCAGGTCGGTTTCAATCGTTGCGTCCACGCTGAAGTAAGTTCCCGTAGCCCGCTCTTCGGCAAAACAGCCGTGCGACGCAAAAAATTCCATATTATGGAGGCTTATCGTACCCATTATATTTTTAATTTAGTGATGGGTTAATGCTCCAACAATACGTCGCCGGCGTCCAGTACAATGGCTTTATACCATTCTTTCGGGTAAGGCGGTTGTTGCGGGTACACGGGCAAACCGTCGGGATTGCGGGCAAATTCACCGTCGGGGGTTTGCTGCTTGATGTTGCCGTCCATGTATTTTACCAGCAGGTAAGCGTCTAATGCTTTCCAGCGTTTCACGAGGTTTCCGGCGGTGTTCACCGAAAAGTCGGTCAACAGTTTTATGGCGCCTTTCGTATTTTTCTTGGTATATAATGCCAGCGCTTTTTCGTCGGTAGCTTTGACCTCTTCGGCAAATTGGCGTTCCAGCTCCTGTTGCAGTTTAACGATTTCGGGCGCAATGTCGCTATAGCGGCTGTAGGCAAATTGCGTTACGCGCGTGAATGTCCAGAAAGCGGACGTTTCGGAATAGGTAAGCAAATCGCCGTTGCCTGCGGCATAGGCCTCTGGCACGCGGTTGGCGCTGCAATACACCGGCGTGAGGACGGAGGTAGCCGCGTCGTCCACGCCGAACCAGAGGACGCCGCCGATAGCGTTGGGCAGCCAGCTGCGCGCCTGCGCCACGTACCACCATCCGGTTTGCTGGGTGGCGGTAGCGCGTTCGTGCACGTAGCTAACGCCGTTGTATTTCCACGTCATCGGGCGCCAGCGGTACGGCGACTTGAAAGGGCCTGCGCCAATAACCGCCGTCATATCCATTGCCGTGCCTTCGTAGTGGTCGCGCATGGCGCGGGCGACGTCGTGCATGTCCAGTTTCCTGTCGGGCTTGATGTATAAGGGCATCCGGTGCTGCAAATTATGTCCCAATGCATAATCTTCGTATGACAGCATCTCTTTATTATATTCTTTGAAAAACGACCACACGCGGGCTTCGCAGGCGCGCGCGCCGCTGAAAGTAACAGGGTGATAGGTATCCGAAAAACTGAATTCCTCGTCGCTGCCGTTGAAGTATCCCTTTTCGCGGGCTACGCTGATAACGTCTTCGGCATAGGCCACCTCAATATCGGGCTGAAAAATCTTGTTCAGGTTCTTTGAACTGATAGACGTAACGCCGTTGTCCTTCGGGAAAGTGGTGATGCGCGCCTGGTTGGCATGCCCCGAAATATATCCGTCGGGAATACGCACGGCTACCCACACGGCGCCTTTGTTGCCCACGCCCTTGCCGATCATTTCGAGTATCCATACTTCATTCGGGTCGCCGATAGAAAAAGATTCGCCTTCGGAATGGTAGCCGTATTGCGCCACCAGTTCCACCATTGTTTTGATCGCTTCGCGGGCATTTTTCGCACGTTGTAGCGCAATATAGATAAGGCTTCCGTAGTCGAGGAGGCCGGTGCTGTCGGCCAGTTCTTCGCGGCCGCCATAAGTAGTTTCGCCAATCACCACCGAATGTTCGTTCATATTGCCGATGACATTATAGGTTTCGGCGGCTTCGGGAATCGCGCCCAGAAACTTCCCCGAATCCCATTCCCTGATTTGGCGGACGGTGCCGGTTTTATGCCTGGCGGCTGCCCAGAAATACAACTCGCCGTACAACGTATGCGAATCGGCCGAGTAGGAAACGAAGGTAGAGCCGTCTTTCGATGCGCCTTTGGTAACAAGGAAATTGGTGCAGGCGTACGAATTTATCGTGATAGTCCCCATGACCCCCGCAATGATTAAGATAATTTTCTTCATGCTAAATAAATTTAAAGATTTAAAAATTCAAAAAACTAAAGGATGTAATGATTTCCGTGCAAATATATGAAAAATTTAATTAAAGGGAGAGCGGCAAACGGTCAACGGCAAACGGCGTGAAACGCCGGATTTTCATAACCGCAGGTCAAGACCTGCGGAAGAAGAACACAAGCAAAACGACAGCCTGAAAGGCTGGACTTTTTTAATTGAGAATGGAGAATTGAAAATGGAGAATGAAAAATGCCCCGTTAGGGGCAAAATGTTGGTAGAAAAAAATGATTGTTCCAGCGTCGTCGTCCCGATAGGGACGAAATGTGAAAAAGCGTCGCTCATTCTTACATTCCGTCCCAGGGGACGGCAGGGCGGGGTATTTATGCATAGTTCTACCAACCTAATGTCCCTACGGGACTGCGACAGCCAACTTTTAACTTTTAGTTTTTAACTTTTAACTTATTTGGTATTTAAAAAAACTTTTCTACCTTTGTAGCCGATTTATGCTCTTTTAAACATATTGGCGCTTTTATTCCGTCGCTGAAATCTGGAAAATTTCAACATACAGATGAATAAAAGCAAAACTCCACGAGAGAGAAACGTGTATTTTTGCTTATATCTGTATAGGTCTTCCAGAACCTCAGCGACAATAAGTAGAGTTCACGTTTCGGAGTTTTATACCTAACTAACCTCTCATAACAGAGAAATTTCCAAAACAAGACTAACGAATAAAAGTTGCCAGGATGTTAAAGAGCATGCGGCAAAGGGGGATTGTTTT
>JAITSM010000002.1 GCA_031287815.1 Prevotellaceae bacterium | reverse complement strand
GCGGCGGGCGCGCTATTCGCGCAAACCGTGCAAGTATCCGGAGTGGTAACCGACGCGGCCGACGGGCAACCGTTGCCGGGCGTGTCGGTGGTGGTAAAAGGCACAACAGTGAGCACCTCAACTGATGCCAACGGCCGTTACACTATTAATGTAGCCGGCGATGCAACCCTCGCGTTCTCCTTTATCGGGATGAAAATCCAGGAAGAAGCCGTTGGAGGGCGTGCAACTATTAATGTGGCGATGGAAGTGGAGGCCAAAAGGCTGGAAGACGTGATAGTGGTAGCCTACGGTACGGCGAAAAAAGAATCCTTTGTGGGTTCTGCCGGCGTAGTATCCTCCAAGCAACTGGCCAAGCGCACGGTGTCCAATGTAACCAAAGCCCTTGAAGGCACGGTAGCCGGCATACAGACAACCTCCGGCTCCGGCCAGCCCGGCTCCGGCGCTACAATTAGAATCCGGGGGTTCGGCTCTATTTATTCGTCAAATGACCCGCTATATGTGGTGGACGGTGCGCCCTACGACGGCTCCTATGCGGCCATTAGCCCCGATGATATTGAATCAATCACTATTTTGAAAGACGCTTCGGCCGGTGCGCTCTATGGCGCACGCGGCGCCAACGGCGTAGTGCTGATTACGACTAAAAGCGGAGCGGATAATGATGGACTCACCAAAGTAACGGTAAAAGCCTCCTGGGGCATTGCTTCCCGGGCAGTTCCCCGCTACGACCTGCTGGATGAAAAAGAATTTCTGGAAGCCTCCTTTATGATGTATAGGAATAAGGCTATGTTTACTGACGGCGTTACTCCTGAACTGGCCGGCCAGGCAGCTATCAACGATATGTTTCAAAACCGCATATTTGGGGTAAATGAGCAGTACAACCCCTATAACATGCCGGTAGCGCAATTGATAGACCCCGTAACGGGCAAGATAAACCCCAATGCCCAATTGCGTTATCATCAGGACTGGCTCGACGAGGTTACAGCTGTCAATCCTTTGCGGCAGGAATATACCGTAAATTTATCAGGCGGCGACAAAAAAACCAAATACTATGCCTCGTTCAATTATCTGAATGAACAAGGTTTATTGAAAACAACCGACTTTGAACGGCTGCAAGGCAGGGTAAATGTAAGTTCGCAAATCAAGCCGTGGATAAAAATCGGCGGCGACGCCAATATTGCTTTCAACAAAACCAATAACCAGGGAGCAACCGGGTCGTCGACATCCAACGTGTGGTATTCCGCCCAAAACATGGCGCCCATTTTCCCGATATATGAGTTGGATGCCAACAATCAAATTAAATATGACGACACGGGAAAGCCGGTATATGACTACGGGCTTAACCGTCCGGCGGGAGCCCAGCCTAACTTTAACAGCGTAGCCTTGATGTTCGAGGATAAATACTATTCGAGCAGCGATAACCTCACGGTACACGGTTTCGCGGAACTCGGATTGAGCGAAGACAAATTTGGTTGGGCGAAAGGGTTCACCTTTAAAGTAGACGTGACGGCAACCAACCAAAATTCCCGCACCACGACTTACTACAATCCGCTTCACGGTAACGCCACATCTTCTAAAGGACGCCTTACTAAATCAGCGCCCCGCCTGTTAAGCGTTACCTTTAATCAGATTTTAGGGTATAACCATTCGTTCGGCAAGCATAACATAGATGTGATTGCCGGCCATGAAAACTATGCATTAAAAGGGAATACCTTGACAGCCGGTAAAACGGGCTTTCCTTTCCCCAATATTTATGAATTAGACCCCGGTTCCACGCTGTACAGTATTTCTTCCGTAGAAGACAATTACAGCATCGAATCATTTCTGTCGCGCTTGAAATACAGTTATGCCGATAAATACAATTTCGAAGCCAGCTTCCGTACCGACGGCTCTTCCCGTTTCCATATCGACAGCCGCTGGGGGCAGTTCTGGTCGGTGGGCGCGAACTGGCGCATCAGCGAAGAATCCTTCATGGAAAGTTTGGACTGGCTCAATAATTTAAGCTTCCGGGTAAGCTACGGAGAACAGGGGAATGACAATCTGAATACATACTACGCATGGCAGTCATTTTATGACATCGGAGCGCCCAATGCCAACTTTAACGGTTCGGTAGTTACTTCGCTGGAAAGCCGCGACCTGAAATGGGAAAAAAACGCCAACTTTAACGTAGGGCTGGAAGCGCGCCTGTTCGACCGCTTGAACCTGACCGCCGAATTTTTCAAACGCACCACTACCGACATGCTTTTGGATGTGCCGATGGCTACTTCGTTAGGTTTTGACGGCTACTCCGACAATATCGGCTCCATGTATAACCAGGGCTTTGAATTTGCATTGAACGTGGAAGTATTGAAATCCGATAATTTCGATTGGACATTGAACTTATTGGGAACAAGCATTAAAAATGAAATTACCGAACTGGCTACCGAACAGCCCATCATCGACGGCGCCTACATTTATAAGGTAGGCGAGCCTATTTACTCTTACTACCTGCCGCGTAGCGCGGGTGTTGACCCGGCCACCGGGAAGCAACTCTACTGGGTGTGGGACAAGCGCGACCCGATTACCGACGAGCAGGCCAGTGATGCCTATATTTCGTCGGATGGCTCAAAAGCCGCCAACTCTCGTGAAGCGGTCGGCAATAAAATGCCGGACTTCTACGGTTCTATCGGGTCGGAGTTCACCATCTTTAAAAATATTGACTTCTCGTTCCTCACTACCTGGGCTATTGGTGGAAAAGCATTAGACGCTATGTACAATGCCTACATGGATCCACTTTATGCTGGCGATAATCTGCACCGCAATGTGTTGCGTGCCTGGCAAAAACCCGGCGACATTACCGATATTCCACGATTGGAACTAAACAGTACCAACAGAACAACGCAAAGCCACCTGCTCGACGCTTCGTATTTTGCTATCCGCAATATTACGCTGGGCTATACGTTACCCCAAAAATGGGTCAACAAAACGGGCCTTGGAAGTATCCGTATATACGCTACCGCCGACAACCTGGCGCTGTTCTCCAAATTAGACGGGTTCGACCCGCAGTCGTCGTTTACTTCTTCGGCAAGCTACAGCTACACGCCGGTACGCACTTTTGCGCTGGGCGTAAACATTAATTTCTAAATTTTACCATTTAAAAAAAGTAAAAATGAGAACAATAATAAAATATTTGGTTTTAACCGTGTTTGCTGCCACGCTATGGACGGCTTGCAGCGAAGACTATCTGGAAACAAACCCCACCGACAAGGTGTCGGGGCCTGTTATTTTTGCCGACGAAAATGCGGCACAAACCACTATCGACGGGATATATTATCTACTATATCGAGCTCGCTATGTAACAGGAAATACGGCTCATGCGTATGGCTACCAAAGCACTTTGCTGGCGCAAGACCTGATGGGCGAAGATATGCTGCTAGCCACTAACGGATCCGGCTGGTATCTGTGGGATTATGACCTTTCCTATACCGCTATGATCAGTAATAATACGATCGGTACTGCCTCACGAAGCTATGGCGTATGGAATATGCTCTATACCATCATTTCCAATGTAAACTATATTATTGCCGAAGACGGGAAAATCGGCTCCAACGGCAACGTTGCGAAAAATATCGTAGCGCAGGCGTATGCCATGCGTGCTTTTGCTTATTTTGAGCTGATACAGGGTTTCCAGAAAACCTACCTCGGCCATGAGAATGACCCGGGCGTGCCGGTATATACCGAGCCTACCCGTTCGGGCGACGAAGGCAAGCCGCGCGGTACGGTGGAAGAGGTCTATACGCAAATCAATGCCGATATTCAACGCGCCCTGGAATTGTTTACCGAAGCCGGAAAAACGCAACAAGCGCATTCTTCGTATGTGGATTATTTCGTTGCCAAAGGCTTCGAAGCGCGGATAGCGCTCGTGCAGGGCAGGAATCAAGACGCCTATAATGCGGCGGAAGAAGCGCGTTCGCGCCTGAGCCGGAAAGTGCTTCAGCCCGCCGACCTTACCAAAGGATTCTCCGATAAAAGTTTGGCGACTACCCTTTGGGCTGCGGAAGTGATACCCGACCAAAGTGCTATTTATGGCTCGTTGTATTGCCATCTTGACACTAGAAATCCGCAGGCATACGGTTATGGCGCACCCAAGTGTATCAGCAACTGGCTGTACGGCCAAATGACCAAGCCCGGCCTGGCCGACGCTCGCCTAGAATGGTTTAATCCCGGCAATACGAGCTCAACTACGACAGTAACAGGCCCGAATGTAAACTACGGACAAAAGAAACGCATGGCACGGGTACTTTCCGACTGGGTAGGTGATTTTATCTTTATGCGCGGGGAGGAAATGCTGCTCATTGCCGCCGAAGCAAAAGCCCGCTTAAACCAAGCCGGCGACGCTAAAACCTTGCTGCTGGAACTCGCCGGAAACCGGCAAACAACAGCGGCGGCGCTTACCGCTTATACCTCTTATCTGAACGGTTTAGGCACGGCGGTAACCTTGCTGCCTGCGAACACCAACACCGCCCCCACAACCGTGTTGGAAGAAGTGCTGCTGCAACGCCGTATCGAACTCTGGGGCGAAATCGGCCGCGTGAAAGACATCCTGCGCTTAAAACAAGGGTACGAACGCGACTACTCCGGCAGTAACCATACCCAAAAGTTGGCTACCTATAATTCGGGTCCCGAAAGCGGCGCCTTCCTGTTCAAAATTCCGCAAAGTGAATTTGACGGCAATAAAAACATCCTTTCGTCGGAACAAAATCCGCTAAATTAACATTCATAAAAAGAAATAACGTTAAAATAGAAAAATTATGAATACGACAATAAAACTTTTGATAATAGCAGCTGCCGCCCTCATCGGCCTGAGCGCCTGCAACCAAGACAATGAACGAGTTTCCTATGACGAATCGACTTCTGTAGCATACAGTTTTCTGCAGACAAATATAGTTACCGAACTTACACCTGATAATAACGGCGTATTGCAAGTCACCGTATCCCGCACCAATGCCACGGTAGCAGCCACAGTAGCGATGAAACTTACCGCCTCGACAGCCACCAACATAGCGGAACTGTTTGCCCTGACCACCAATTCCATATCGTTTGAAGCCGGTGCCTACGAAGCCGGCGCCCGGGTGGAATTTACGTTGAACGACCTTGCTCCCGATGGAACGCAATATCCATTCACCCTTGAGTTCAACGACCCTGAAACGCCCATTTCTATCGGCGGCAACAACAAAACCACTATCAAAGCCAGTCGCAAACTTACGTGGGTAAATGCCGGCACAGGACAATGGACAGACGGGATTATTGTGGCAGGTTATAGCGTCCCCGTGCTTACTTATCCTGTTTCCGTTCAGCGGGCGGAAGAAGCAGAAGGTCTCTATCGTTTAGTAAATCCCTATGGATTTGGGGTGTATGAATATACCGAAGCTGCAGAGGTGGTGGCCGACCCCTGTTATGTACTTATTGATGCCATCGATCCAGACAGGGTTGTTATTCCCGAAACCGGCATCGGGATTAATTGGGGCGATGGTGAATTTTTTATCGCATCTAGAGCCTACGCCACACGCTCGGGGAAGACAATTACTTTCGCTGCACAAACGCTTGTTGTCGGGGAGCGAAATTATAACAACGGACAACCTTACGCGTATAATAAAGAATGCGTTTTAGTATTGCCGTAACCAGGCGGTACTTTTTGTAAAGAACGGAAAAATCGCTCAAAAAAGCTCAAGGCTTTAGATAAAAGTCTGGGGCTTTTTTGATACCGTTTGGCGGGTATTTAAAGCGCTTCACTTTTTTTTATATTTAATGAAAAAACTATTATTATCCCTCATCGCCCTCCATGCAAGCATGTGCTTCGCGCAGCCCCGCGCAGAAATGGTGCCCGGCCGGCTCATCGTGAAATTTAAATCGGCCGCCTACGAACAGGCGGCACAGGCACGTCCGGCCATGCGGACACAAGGGGTTACCGCCGCCAAAACTTTGTCGGTAGGCCTCGCCGGTATAGACAAGCTGAACGAACAACACAAGGCGGTATCTATGTACCG
>JAITSM010000064.1 GCA_031287815.1 Prevotellaceae bacterium | reverse complement strand
AGCCAGAAGCCGCTGTCGTTGCCGGATTCCAGCGCCGGCGTTCCGGCGGAACAGTAGGTGGGCAGCTCCGTAATTTTCGCCCGTTGCCAGCTGGAAGTGGCGGCGTTGTTTTTTATCGGACGGTAATCTACCCAGACCCACAGTTTGGACTGTTCGTTGTCGTTCCGCGAGCCGGCAGGCCAGGACACGGAAAAGGTCACGGTGGGCGTGGCGGCGGCGTAATTTGCCCCGACAGACTCTATTTGCACCTTCGACGTTTGTGCGGAAATGCCCCCTATCCCCCAAAGGGGGAACAATAAGGCGAGTAAGAAATACTTTTTCATAAATTTATTGTTTCAAGTTTATTGTTTCAAGTTTCCGGCGTTACGCTTTCGCATTTCGGCAACTTTTATTCGGTTAGTCTGTTTCGGGATTGCTCTTTTCAGAGCGATTTGGGGATAAATGCGAAACGTGGACTTTGTTACTTACCTGTTCGTGAGGTTCTGGAAGACCTAATCATAGAATAAGCAAAAGTTCACGTTTCTCTCTGTGGAGTTTTGCTTTTATTTCTATGATTTGAAATTTTCCAGATTTCACGAACAGAATAAAAGCGGTCAAAATGAGAAAGAGCATAATGTTGGGTGCAAAGGTAGAAAGAATTTTGAAAATAGCAAATAAATTTTTGTTGAATGGAATTTTTTGTACATTTGCAACTTATTTTTAAAAATACATTTACAATCATGAGCAAAGAAGCCCCCGTAAAGGTTACATTTTATAATGGCGAAAATATCCCGCTGGAACTGCACAAAGTGCGCGTAGTACAAAAACTCCATTTAGTTCCGATAGAACGCCGCCTGGCGGCATTGCAGGAAGGCGGTTTTAATACCTTCCGGCTGGGCACGCAGGACGTTTTTTTAGACATGCTGACCGACAGCGGCACCAATGCCATGAGCGACCGGCAGGTGGCCGCCATGATGCAGGCCGATGATGCGTATGCCGGTTCGCAGAGTTTCTTCCGCCTGCAAAAAGCGGTGGAAGAAGTGTTGAAGAAAAAATATTTTTTGCCGGTGCACCAGGGGCGTGCAGCAGAAAATATTCTTGCCTACGCCTACATCCGGCAAAAAGGCGGGCTGGTGCCGATGAATTATCATTTTACGACCGCCCTGGCGCATATCACCCAGTATGGCGGGCGTATTGTGGAATTGCTTTACGACGAAGCCTACAATATCTCCTCTTCGCATCCCTTCAAGGGAAATATGAATATCGAAAAACTGGAACAGGTGATTCGGGAAACAGGCGTGGAAAATATTCCGTTCATTCGCATGGAGGCTTCTACCAACCTTATTGGCGGGCAACCGTTTTCTATTCAAAACCTGCGCGACGTTCGCCGCGTGGCGGATAAATACGGCCTCCGGATAGTGCTGGATGCAAGTTTGCTTGGGGAAAACGCCTACCTGATTCTGCAACGCGAGCCGGAATTTAAACAGGCCACAATGGCGGAAGTCATTGCGCTGATGACGGGATTGTGCGATATAGTATATTTCTCTGCCCGCAAATTAAGTTCTTCACGCGGCGGCGGCATTTGTACGAACGACCTGGCTGTGTACCGCGAGTTGGAGGCGTTCGTGCCCTTGTTTGAAGGTTTTTTGACGTATGGCGGAATTTCCGTGCGGGAAATCGAAGCAATGGCGGTGGGCTTGTACGAAACGCTCGACGAAACGATGATTAGCCAAAGCCCGCAGTATATCGCCTATCTGGTAAATGCCCTCTCGTCGCAGGGTGTTCCGATGGTTACGCCGCCGGGCGTGCTGGGGGCGCATGTGGACGCTATGACGCTGTGCAGCCATATTCCCCAATCGCAGTATCCGGCAGGGGCGTTGGCGGCGGCGTTCTACCTTGTGTCCGGCGTACGCGGCATGGAACGCGGCTCCATCTCCAACCAGCGCGACGAAGAAGGCAACGAAACCTATGCCGACATGGAATTATTGCGGCTTGCCGTGCCGCGCCGCGTATTTACGCTCTCGCAAATCAAATATGTGGAAGACCGCATGGTTTGGCTGCACCAACACCGGCAGCTGATCGGCGGCTTGAAGTTCGTATATGAGCCGCCGGTACTGCGCTTTTTCATGGGCGGCTTAGCGCCCGTGTCCGACTGGCCAGCCCAACTCATCGCCCAATTTAAAAAGGATTTTGGGGAGAGCTTGTAGTACCATCACCACCGGGCTGATGCAACGCGGCGTCCGGGTGTCACGGAATAGGTGCAATAAGTGAACTAAAGAAGAAAAACTCAGGAAAATGTGTTATACACACATCCATGCGAACTATCATTTAATTCTTTGCAAATTTGAATAAAATCTCGAATTTCGTCATGAGCAACGATTTCTTCAGATTTTAAAAAATCAGCATCAGTTAAAGAATTATTATCATTGTATTGTTTAACTTTATCAAAAATGATAGTAAAATCATTACTTGGGCAAACTAAAGTATTCATAAATTATTTATTTAATTACCTTTGTTCTTGCTTGTGCTTCGATATTTAACCGCAATGGCGTTAAGTTAGTTTGAGTAGAACAGTTTGGACAAACAAATATATCATCTTTCGGATATAAGACAGCTCCCTTTTCTAATGTAGGACCTTCCTTTAGGTTCATTTGTATCCTATATGTATGGCTGCACTTCGGACAAGTAAATTCTATAAGAGCGACAGCAATTTTCTCATTAACTTTCCTTGTAACCGGAACACTTGGAGGAATCGCCTGGCTAATCGATTGGTATATTTGAGAGTCGCAAGTTTCAAATATTTTATATATACCAGTCATGTCAAAAGTCATCCTCAGCAGTGTATAGTATCTTTCTATAGCCTCTGACAATCTACTGTCTTTTGAGTAATCAGTAATTTGCAGTTTCATCTGTTCGAGGTCGGAGATTCTTATTGAGCGTCCATGAGTCAACCAATCAGAATGCTTACAGAGCTTAGTGGCTATTTTTGTCGCTCGTTGCTCCTTGTATACATCGGTAACTTTTTCTCCGGATGTTGAACGAGTATCCCAGTATTTAAATTTATAGGCCTTTAGCCATTTTGTAACAAGCGTTCGAGAAAAATTCTGCGCATTTTCAAAATGTTGTATTTCTCCCGGAGATATATTTTGTAAGATGGGAATGTAAGCGGGATTGAGTTTCCCTGTACTTAGGACTTCCTCTTTTATTTTATTCAATCCATCAAGAAAGGCATCTGCAGAAAAGCGTTTCCCATTGCTCACAACTTGAGCATCAATGGGGCCCAATGCTGAATTTGGGCTCATAAGAATTTCATCTCCAGCCATTGTAAAAATAGTCCCTGCGCTTTTTGCAGATCCCGGAATAATTATCCCTACTTTGTCAAAACGCGATCTCAAAGAGTTTACCATGTCTTCAACAGACTCTGCAACTCCACCCGGCGTTTCTAAGATAATATCTATTGCATCTGTTTTTATAAATGACAGTTGATCTCTGAATGGCAACAAATCTTCAGGAGAAATGGAAGTGGGGGCATTTTGCTTAGCATCACTTGCATACACCAAAATTTCACGCCTACGCAAATTTGTGATTTCTTTTAACCATTTTTTCCGTTCAATAGTTAAGTTCTCAAACGAAAAGTACCTATTCATGTATTCAGAAAAATACCCCATGGTTACATAATATGGGACAAAGATACTACAAAAAACACAATAATGCAAATTTTATTACTTATTTTCAGGGTCGACGCCTTTAAATTTGAATCACCTTATTTATAGATATTTATAAATGATGTTTCTGTCAAATCATGAAATTCATAAACATGTAATTCGCTGATTAATATTATTATATATTTTTAAATGCGTCGACCCTGATTTATTTTGCCACGTATTGACAAAATATATTTGCAATTCAAAAAAATGTAATTATATTTGCAGCGTTTAAGAATGTTCTTTTTTATTAGTGTCTGAAACTAGCAAAATTTCAACAAGCGTATTAAATTCATACATTGACGTGAGTTTTTAATTTATCATACGCTTGTGGGTTTGCTAGACCTCAGACAACCATAAATTAAAATTCACGTTTTCTTTTTTAGAAAATCCCGCAAACCAAAGTAGAAATCGTGAAAAACGGCAATGAAAATAAAATTGCAGTAAGGGATTGTTTTATAAAAGTTGTTTGTGTTTGCGGGTACTTCTTAAAACAATCCCAAAGCTGCAAAAAAAATAACAATTTAAAAAATTACTTTTATGAAAAAAATTCTTCTCCTCCTCTTGCTATTGCTGGTGGCAACAAGTTGCGCCACGCAAAAAACAGTCGCGTCTAACGCGGAAAACATTCCTGTGTACTATACCGGTAATGACGAATTAGCGCCTGTTGGCGTGTCCCGGTATTCGGACAAACAATGAAAAAACAATTAAAACAAAAAAACATGAAAACAATTCTTTTCTTTTTTGCTTTGCTTACAGGCGCTACTGCCTTTGCGCAAGCAACTGTTACGCCTATCAGCGCAGATTATGACAAATCACAAGTAACCTTCCGCGTCGCGTGGACAAGTGCCGCCAACAACCGCGTGTGGGTATGGGTGGATTTTTGTTCGGTACTAGGTACGGCACCCAGCGCTTTTGCTCCAGCAACTATCACTTCGGCGTCCGTAACCTCCGGTACTTATACGGACTTTAACGGACGCGGCTTTTATGTAACCGCCAACGGCGCGACCGTTACCGCCCAATTAAATACCACCGGTAAATTCAACTGGTGCGCTTACGGCAGCGATTATCCACCGAATGCTACCATTACAACTTCCGGCTATCAATTAAAAGGTACGCCGCCGTTCATTATAACGTACAATTCTGGAAGTTCTACCATTACAGAGGAACACACATTTAGTCTGGGATGCATCAATACGATTAGCGATGCTACCGGATGTCTCGGATTGATAGAATCATTAGCTGCTCCGACTACTGGTTCGAACGGCTCGCGGTGCGATGCCGGCACAGTAAATATTAGTACAACTCCTCCTTCAGGGAGCACTATTGATTGGTACACTACTGCATCAGGAACTACAATGGTAACGAATGGTACGGGAGTTAGTATATTAACTACACCATATATTTATTCTACTACAAATTATTATGCTGCTTCTCGCCATCTTATAACAGGCTGTGTTTCGTCCTCTCGTAGAACGGTAACCGCTACTATATCGTATTATAGCTATAGAGATGACCCCTATGGTGGTTGTGGCTGTGCATCCGGCTTAACGCATGTGGGTAGTTATTGCAGAAATTTATCAGCCGACGGTGCTTCCTACTACACTGGTTGTGGGTTTGAATTCAGACTGAGTGCCAACTCAGTATTACATCGAAATAAATACTCGGCTTGTCCGTCAGGTTGGTCAGTTGCCTCCAAGAGTCAAGTAACATGTCAATGGAATGGTGATACATCTGCAAAATCTACGTTTTTTTGGGTTTCATCCGGGTGCGATGTTACGTGCAAAATCGATGATGGTTACCAGAATAACGTGTACTACTCCCCGGGCACTTGGTCTTGCAACTTGAACAACTACGTGACGGACAATTTCTGGTGCACGACCTGGACCGATGTCGATGCCCGGTCCTACCAAGTTGCTTGTGTAAGGTAGATAAATTTATATTTGCACATAAATTTGATACTATAAACAAATTTTCCTTGTTTATAGGCGGCAACGTGCCCAACATCGCCTAAGGTATGCTTCTGCATACCTTAAAATTTTCAATACATCGCAACCTTTTTCAGCGGCGCAGTTTAATTTTTTGAAAAAAAATACAAAAATGTTCAAAACTTGTTTGTAAATTCAAAAATAAGTATTACCTTTGCAACCCGTTTTTTCTGCGAAATATAAATTTTTCGTCTGACGTTGAGATGATTAAAAATATTTAGCAAGTATGTCGCGACTGAGAACATGCGGGCAAACGCTTGAAAAAACAGGAACGCCGAAGCAAAAAGTAAAAATTTTTAAGGTATTAAACGTTTAAAAAGAGATGTTACAACCCAAAAAAACCAAGTTCAGAAGGCAGCAAAAAGGCCGTATGAAAGGGATTTCGCAACGCGGGCATGAATTAGCGTTCGGCTCGTTCGGCATAAAAACCCTTGAAAAATGTTGGCTTACCGGCCAGCAACTCGAAGCGGCACGTCAGGCAGTAGTGCGCTACATGAAACGTGAAGGGCAGATTTGGATTCGCGTGTTCCCCGACAAACCGTTTACGAAGAAACCGGCGGAAGTCCGCATGGGTAAAGGAAAGGGTGCGCCCGAAGGTTTTGTGTGCCCGGTAACGCCCGGCCGGATTTTAATAGAAGCCGAAGGCGTTCCCCTCGCTGTAGCCAAAGAGGCGCTCCGTCTTGCTGCGCAAAAATTACCTGTAACTACTAAATTCGTAGTGCGTAGAGATTACACCGAATAAAAAAGTAAAGACAATGAAAACGCCAGAAGTACGCGAACTTTCGATAAAAGATTTACGGGAACGCATAGAAACGGGAAAAGCGAATTATGTTCGCATAAAAACCAATCATGCCATTTCTCCCGTAGAAGATACGTCGAAACTCAAGAAAGCCCGCAAAGACATTGCGCGCATGCTCACCGTGCTGAGTCAAAAAGAAAAAGAAGAAATAAACTAATTGCTCACAATGGAAAGAAATCTTCGTAAAGAAAGAGTAGGGATAGTGGTCAGCAACAAAATGGAAAAATCCGTTGTGGTTGCCGTGAAGCGCAAAGTAAAGCATCCCATTTACGGAAAATTCGTAAACAAGACCACCAAGTTTGTAGCTCACGACGAAAAGAACGAATGCAGCGAAGGCGATACTGTCCGCATCATGGAAACGCGCCCGCTGAGCAAAACCAAACGTTGGAGATTAGTAGAAATCGTAGAAAAAGTAAAATAAGCTATGATACAGCAAGAATCACGATTAACAGTAGCAGATAACAGCGGGGCCAAAGAAGTCCTTTGCATCCGCGTATTGGGCGGTACACGCCGCCGGTACGCCGGCGTGGGCGACAAAATCGTTGTGTCAGTAAAGAGCGCTATTCCCAGCGGCGATGCCAAGAAAGGCTCGGTATCCAAAGCCGTTGTAGTGCGCACGAAAAAGGAAATCCGCCGCGGCGACGGCTCCTACATCCGCTTTGACGACAACGCCTGTGTGTTGCTCAACAATCAGGGCGAAGTACGCGGAACGCGCATTTTCGGGCCGGTAGCCCGCGAATTGCGCGATAATTATATGAAAATTGTTTCCTTAGCGCCGGAGGTGTTATAAATGAAAAAGAAATTACATATTAAGAAAGGCGATACGGTATTTGTAAACGCCGGCGAAGATCGCGGTAAGAAAGGGAAAGTGCTGGAAATATTAACCGATAAAAACCGCGCGATAGTAGAAGGTATCAATTTGGTGAAAAAACACACCAAACCCAATGCCAAACATCCGCAGGGCGGAATTATAGAGCAGGAAGCTACTATCCATATTTCCAACTTGCAAATAGTTGATCCGTCCACCGGCGCTCCTACCCGCATAGGCCGCCGCCTGAACGATAAAGGGAAATTAGTACGTTACGCTAAAAAATCAGGAGAGGAGATTAAATAATGGCAAAAAAAGAAGGAGCCAAGGCAGCGCCGGCAAAAAAAGAAATTGCTCAACAACCCGCTACCCCTAAGGGATATATTCCTGCTCTGCAAAAAAAATACAAAGAACAGATTGTTGCCAACCTGATGAAGGAATTTGGATATAAAAATATCATGCAGGTTCCCCATCTGGAAAAAATAGTGATTAACCAAGGTGTTGGCGCCGCCGTAGGCGATAAAAAATTGGTGGAAGTAGCGCAGAACGAATTGACGGCTATCGCCGGGCAAAAAGCGATCCAAACATTTTCGAAAAAAGATATTTCCAATTTCAAGCTGCGTAAAGACATGCCGATTGGTGTAAAAGTAACTTTGCGTGCTGCGAAAATGTACGAATTTTTAGACCGCTTAATTTCCGTGTCGTTGCCGCGTATCCGCGACTTCAATGGCATCTCCAACAAATTTGACGGGCGCGGAAATTACACGCTGGGTATCAAAGAACAAATTATTTTCCCCGAAATAGACATTGATAAAATCACCAAAATACTTGGCCTGGAAATATCGTTTATTACTACGGCCGGCCGTGACGAGGAAGCGTATGCGCTGTTGCGGGAATTTGGATTACCGTTTAAGACAAACAAG
This sequence comes from Prevotellaceae bacterium, assembly GCA_031287815.1. GTDB lineage: Bacteria > Bacteroidota > Bacteroidia > Bacteroidales > UBA932 > JAIRKX01. Next base: position 3,651 of record JAITSM010000064.1, on the reverse strand, counting down.
AAATAACAGAATATGGCAAAAGAATCCATGAAAGCACGCGAAGTGAAACGCGCAAAGTTGGTGGCAAAATATGCCGAAAAACGCAAAGCCCTGAAAGCGGCCGGCGATTATGTAGAATTGGCAAAATTACCCAAAAACGCCAGCCCTGTACGCTTGCACAACCGTTGCTCATTGACCGGGCGTCCCAAAGGCTACATGCGCGTCTTCGGTATCAGCCGCATCCAATTCCGCGAAATGGCCAGTAAAGGCCTTATTCCGGGCATACGCAAAGCAAGCTGGTAAAATGAAGAACTATGATAAAAAAGCAAGACAACTTTTAACTTTTAGTTCTTAACTCTTAACTTAAAAAAGGATATCGGGCGCAAGAGCGCTGAAATTAAAAAACAAAACAATGACTGATCCAATAGCAGATTTTCTCACAAGAATTCGCAACGCGGTGGCTGCCGGACATAAAACGGTAGAAATCCCCGCATCGAAAATGAAGCAAGAACTTACGCGTATCTTGCACGAAAAAGGGTATATTCTCGCTTATAAAGTAGAAGAAGGAAAACCTTTCAATATCATAAAAATCGCGTTAAAATATCATCCGGATACCAAGCGCCCGGCGATTAAAAAGTTGCAGCGCATCAGTACGCCCGGTTTGCGTACCTACGTTGATGTACAAAACATGCCTCGCGTGTTGAATGGTTTGGGTATCGCTATCCTTTCCACCTCCAAAGGCATGATGACCGACAAGGAAGCGGTAGCACAAAATGTAGGTGGCGAAGTGATTTGCTATGTGTATTAAAAAAACATAGACAAGAGAACATAGAATATAATTAAATAAACAAAAAAACAAATGTCACGGATAGGAAAATTACCTGTAAACCTGCCACAAGGAGTAACCGTCAAGGTAGACGCCGGCAATGTGGTTGTGGTTAAAGGCCCGCTCGGTGAACTGCAACAAAAGGTAGATGCAGACATCAAAGTAGCCGTAGAGGAGAATGCTGTTACAGTTAGCCGTCCGACCGACCAACCGCGTCACCGTTCGATGCACGGCTTGTACCGCGCATTGATACAAAATATGGTAACCGGCGTGTCGCAAGGCTATACGATTCAACAGGAATTAGTCGGTGTGGGTTACCGCGTGGGAGTAAACGGTCAGGTGCTGCAATTTAGCTTGGGTTATTCTCATGATATTTATTTTGAGATACCCAAAGAAGTAAAGGCTACCGCCGAAGCGGTAAAAAAAGGCGCAAACCCGGTATTAACGCTCAAAAGCCACGACAAGCAACTAATAGGTTTGGTGGCGGCAAAAATCCGCTCGTTGCGGGCGCCTGAACCGTATAAAGGTAAAGGTATAAAATTCGTTGGTGAACAATTGCGCCGCAAAGCCGGGAAATCGGCCGGAGCTAAATAACAGGAGAAGACAGTATGGCATTAACTAAAATAGACAGAAGACAACGGATAAAATACCGCATCCGCAAAGTGATACGCGGTACTGCCGAACGCCCTCGCATGTCGGTGTTCCGCAGCAATAAGTCCATCTACGTTCAATTTATTGACGACATCACAGGCGTTACGTTGGCAACAGCATCGTCGAGCGAAAAAGCAATGGCGGATGCTGTGAAAGGCAAATCAGGCGTAGAAACGGCAAAATTGGTCGGTAAATTAGCTGCCGAACGCGCCGCTGCTAAAGGAATAACCACCGTATCGTTCGACCGCGGCGGTTATCTGTACCACGGTAGAGTAAAAAGTTTAGCAGACGCTGCCCGCGAAGGCGGCCTTAAATTCTAATTCGACATAACTATGGCAACGATAAACGTAAAAAAAGTAAAAACAACCGACTTGGTATTGAAAGATCGCTTGGTGGCTGTGCAGCGCGTTACAAAAGTAACCAAAGGGGGACGCCATTTCAGTTTTGCCGCTATTGTAGTAGTAGGCGATGAAAACGGCGTTGTTGGTTACGGGCTGGGTAAAGCCGGCGAAGTGGCAGCAGCTGTTTCCAAAGGAATAGAAGACGCTAAGAAAAATTTGGTAAAAATTCCATTGAACAAACGTACCATTCCGCATGAACAGATGGCAAAGTTCGGCGGCGCGCGGGTGTTTATGAAACCTGCCGCTCCCGGTACGGGGGTGAAGGCCGGGGGCGCTATGCGCGCAGTATTCGAAAGCGCTGGCATCCACGACGTGCTGGCAAAATCGAAAGGCTCGTCAAACCCGCACAATTTGGTAAAAGCTACGGTAAATGCCCTGTTGGAATTGCGCGACGCTTACACCGTAGCCGGCGTACGTGGCGTGCCGATGCAAAAAGTATTTAAAGGATAAGGAATGTACGTTATGGCAAAATTGAAAATTACACAAGTAAAAAGTAAAAACAGCGCAACCGAACGCCAGATTGCTACGTTGCGTTCATTGGGTTTGCGCCGCATTCGTCAAATCGTAGAACGGGATATAAATCCGGTTACTTTGGGCATGGTAGAAAAAATCCGGCATTTGGTAACTATTGAAGAAATAAAATAAAAACTATTGCGAGTCGGTTACACCACCGGCGCCAGCTAAAAAAACAGTGAACTATGAAATTACAAAACTTAACTCCTGCTGCGGGTTCCACACATAAAACCAAACGTATCGGGCGCGGCGAAGGTTCCGGGCGCGGAGGCACTTCCACGCGCGGGCACAAAGGCGCACAATCACGCTCAGGTTATTCGCACAAGAAAGGGTTTGAAGGCGGGCAAATGCCTATGCAACGCCGCTTACCGAAATTCGGATTTAATAATATCAATCGCATAGAATATAAAGCTATCAATATTTCAACGCTGCAAGCTATTGCCGATAAAACGGCAGCTACCGACATTACTATAGAAACGTTGATAAAAGCCGGTTTAGCGTCGAAAAACAGCCGCATAAAAGTGCTCGGCAATGGCACATTAACCGCCAAACTGAATGTAACGGCGCATGCTTTTTCGAAATCAGCTATCGCCGCCATTGAAGCACAACAAGGAACAGCCACTAAATTATAACGGGGCAATGAAAAAATTTATTACCACCATACAAAACATCTTTAAAATCGAAGACCTGCGCAAACGTATTGTCTATACATTACTGTTGCTGTTAGTTTACCGATTAGGCAGTTTTGTTGTACTTCCGGGAATTGATCCGCTGCAATTGAATAATTTGCAAAGTCAAGCGTCCACCGGATTGTTAGGGTTGCTCAACATCTTCTCGGGAGGGGCATTTGGTAATGCTTCCGTATTTGCATTGGGTATCATGCCCTATATCTCGGCGTCTATCGTGATACAGTTGTTAGGCATGATGATTCCTTACTTTCAGCGGTTGCAGCGCGAAGGCGAAAGCGGCCGCCGCAAAATGAACCAGTGGACCCGTTACCTGACTATTGCTATTTTGGCGTTTCAAGGTCCTGCTTACATGGCTAACCTGCACGCCCAATTACCGCAACAAGCCTTTTTGGTAGGTGGATTTTCCTACAATATTTTTGCGACCGTCATACTTATTGCCGGCACCATGTTTGTTATGTGGCTCGGCGAGCGTATTACCGACAGGGGTATCGGCAACGGTATCTCGTTAATCATTACCGTAGGTCTTGTGGCGCGCCTGCCGTTTGCATTCCTTGCCGAAGCAGGCTCACGTCTCGACACTATCTGCGGCCCG
>JAITSM010000063.1 GCA_031287815.1 Prevotellaceae bacterium | reverse complement strand
AGCCAGAAGCCGCTGTCGTTGCCGGATTCCAGCGCCGGCGTTCCGGCGGAACAGTAGGTGGGCAGCTCCGTAATTTTCGCCCGTTGCCAGCTGGAAGTGGCGGCGTTGTTTTTTATCGGGCGATAATCTATCCAGACCCACAGTTTGGACTGTTCGGTGGCGTTCCGCGAGCCGGCTTGCCAGGACACGGAAAAGGTCACGGTAGGCGTGGCGGCGGCGTAATTTGCCCCGACGGATTCTATTTTCACCTTCGACGCCTGCGCGGAAACGCCCCCTGCCCCCCAAAGGGAGCATAATAAAGCGAGTAAAAAATACTTTTTCATAAATTTATTGTTTCAAGTTTATTGTTTCAAGTTTAAAGTTTCCGGCGTTACGCTTTCGCATCTCGGCAACTTTTATTCGGTTAGTCTGTTTCGGAAATTTCTCTTTTTAGAGAGGTTGGGGGATAAAATGTGAAACGTGGACTAAACTTATCGTTTCAGAGGTTCTTCACTACCCACTAGTTATAAGTTAAAGCCCACGTTTCTTTGTTGGCTTAAATTTATTCAACTAGTTAGAAATTGTGAAGATTTCTGAAACAGAATAAAAGCGGTCAAAATGAGAAAGAGCGTTATATCGGGTGCAAAGGTAGAAAGAATTTTGGAAATAGCAAATAAGTTAAAAACTAAAAGTTAAAAGTTAAAAGTAGGCTGGCACCAGCCCATTTTCAACTGAAAAAAGTGGAGCAAGGACACCCTCTTAGAACTTATCAAAATCTACATGCGTCAGCCCTGTTTCCTGCATCTACGTGTCATGACTTTGCTTGAATTTTTGTATCTTCGCAAATTATTTGCTGATAAATTATGTTTGAAAATTTAACCGACAAGCTGGAACGCGCGTTTAAGTTGCTGAAAGGCGAAGGACGCATCACCGAAGTGAATGTCGCCGAAACGCTGAAAGATATTCGCAAGGCGTTGCTCAATGCCGACGTAAGTTATAAAGTTGCCAAAAATTTCTGCGACGAAGTAAAGCAAAAAGCCTTGGGGCAGGACGTGCTCAAATCCGTGCGTCCCGGCCAGATGATGACCAAGATTGTGCGCGACGAACTGGCGGCGCTGATGGGCGGGCAGGCTACCGACATTAACCTGAAAGGCGCTCCGGCGGTGATACTCATTGCCGGGTTGCAGGGCTCCGGTAAGACCACTTTCTCCGGCAAGCTGGCGTTGCACCTGAAAACAAAGAAAGGCCGGCAGCCGCTGCTGGCGGCCTGCGACGTCTACCGCCCGGCCGCTATCGAACAGTTGAAAGTGCTGGGCGCGCAAATCGCCGTAGAGGTCTACACGGAAGAAGGGAATAAAAACCCGGTGCAGATAGCGCAGAATGCCGTTAAATACGCCAAAGCAAACGGGTTTAATACGGTCATCGTCGATACGGCCGGCCGGCTGGCGGTGGACGAAGAAATGATGCAGGAAATTGCCGCCGTAAAGAAAGCCGTTGCCCCCGGCGAAACCCTGTTTGTGGTGGACGCCATGACCGGGCAGGATGCGGTGAATACCGCCGCAGCCTTTAACGAACGCCTCGATTTCGACGGCGTCGTATTAACAAAATTAGACGGCGACACGCGCGGCGGCGCGGCTATCTCCATCCGCGCGGTAGTGAACAAACCGTTGAAGTTTGTAAGCTCCGGCGAAAAACCCGAAGCGCTGGATATATTCCACCCCGACCGCATGGCCGACCGTATTCTCGGCATGGGCGACATTGTAAGCCTCGTGGAAAAGGCGCAGGAACAGTTCGACGAAGAAGAAACGCGCAAGCTGCAAAAGAAATTAGCCAAAGGACAATTCACGCTCAACGATTTTTACCAGCAACTCCAGCAGCTAAAAAAGATGGGAAACATAAAGGATTTGGCGGCAATGATTCCCGGCGTAGGCAAGATGATTAAAGACGTGGATATAGATAATGATTCCTTCAAACGCATTGAAGCCATTATTCAATCGATGACGCCGCAGGAACGTGATGACCCCGCCATCTTCAACGGCAGCCGCCGCAAGCGGGTAGCCGAAGGAAGCGGCACCAGCATTGCAGAAATAAACCGCCTGATGAAACAATTCGACGACATGCGCAAAATGATGAAAACAATCAGCAGCGGCGGAATACAAAACACAATGCGGGCGATGAAAAGATGAGTGGCAGGTTGCTTTTAATAATCTGTGTAAGCTGAAAAAATCTGTATATAGCTGTGGAATTTTAGTCATTAGTCGTGAGTCAGCTGGCGTCAGCACTACCCACTAATCATTAAAAAGGCGCCAGCCACCTCATAATTCATAACTCATAATTCATAATTCAACATGGTGCTATTGGACGGAAAAAAGATAGCCGCTGAAATTAAAGCGGAAATAGCGGCGGAAGTAGCGCGGTTGCTTGCTTCGGGTAAACGCGCGCCGCAGCTGGCGGCCGTGCTGGTAGGCAACGACGGCGCCAGCGAAACGTATGTAAGCAGCAAAGAAAAAGCCTGCCGTGAAGTGGGTTTTTTGTCGCAAGTATGGCGCCTGCCCGCCGCCATTAGCGAAGCGGATTTGCTGGCCACTGTGGCTTCGCTGAATGCCGACGATGCGGTGGACGGATTCATTGTACAGTTGCCGCTGCCGGAACATATCGACGGGCAGAAAATCATTGAAGCCATTGCGCCGGCAAAGGACGTGGACGGTTTTCACCCGGTAAATGTAGGCCGGATGGTTATCGGGCTGCCGGCGTTCGTGTCGGCAACGCCGGCGGGAATTATGGATTTACTCGAACGCTACCAAATAGAAACTTCCGGGAAAAACTGCGTCGTCATTGGCCGCAGCAACATTGTGGGGCGCCCTGTAGCCAACCTGCTTTCGCAAAAAGCCGCTCCAGGTGACTGCACCGTAACCCTCTGCCATAGCCGCACAAAAAACATGAAGGAAATTTGTTTGCAGGCCGACATTATTATCGCGGCGTTGGGCATTCCCGAGTTTCTAAGAGGCGATATGGTACGCGAAGGCGCGGTAGTGGTAGACGTCGGCATTACGCGCGTGCCGGCGGCCAACGAACGCGGTTTCCGCCTGCAAGGCGACGTAAAATTCGGCGAAGTCGCCCCCAAATGCAGTTACATCACCCCAGTGCCCGGCGGCGTAGGCCCCATGACGATCGTATCGTTAATGAAAAACACCCTGAAAGCTTATTTAATGGAGAATGGAGAATGTCTTTTGAGACACTTTCCATTCTCCATTAAAAAAATCTGTGAAATCTGAAAAAATCTGTGTCCATCTGTGGAAAAAAGCAACCCCTTCCGAAGGCAAAAACAGGCTTGCAGAACCTTCTGCAACCGCCGTGGATATAAAAACACACCTAACAAAACCCACGTGCAGCCAGGGGAGGGCGGTTTTGCTTTTGGGGTAATGTTTCACCATTGATAAACTTTTTATATATTTGCAGCATGGAACGGAAAATAAGAACATACGGCGGTTATTTCGAGAAGTTCAAAGCAAAGCTTACGAAAAAAGAGCAGGACAAAATAGATTATTGCCTGCTGCTGCTGAAAACGCAAAAGACGCCATTAAACGAAATAGAAAAAGCATTAAAGATTAAGGAGGAATATTATGCAGACAAACAATCACAAAATTGTTGATTATGACGCAGTGCTTGACGCCAAATTTGGCGAAGCGGGAACGCCGTCAAGAATAAAAAGCTTTTGCTTTCTATACCGGTCAAATTATAGAACAGGCGAGGAAAGAAGCGAAGATGACGCAAACGCAACTTGCCGAGAAATTAGGAAGTACTAAATCGTATATTTCACGCGTGGAAACCGGAAGAACAGAGCCGAAGGTATCGACCTTTTTCCGTATTGCTTCCGCACTAGGGTTTGCTGTTGAACTGAAGTAATCCCCCCGTCCGGACAAGGTAAGAACCTTGTCCGAACTATCAAATGAGGCTTAACCTTATAAACAGGTAAAACCTGTTTAAATAATCCGGACGAGGTAAAACCCCGTCCGAACGGGGTAACCTTAAACTTGCAACCTTAAACTTTAAAATAATATAGCTATGAAAAAAATATCAAAACAATCAGCCGCACATTCCCCCTTCGGGAAACTAAGGGGGCTTCTCGGGGGACTGAGGGGGCTTGTAGCCCGCAGGTCGAAAGGACTGCTCCTGATGATTGCCGTAACGGCAATAGCTTTTACAGGCTGCAAAAAAGAAGAGCCTGCGCCCGAACCGGCCATGGAAGTGGCGCCCACTACGCTTTCTCCCGCCGCCGCCGGGGGCAGCGAAACCGTTACCGTAACGGGCAATGTTACGTGGATGGCGGCAGTGAGCGGCGGCACGTGGTGTACGGTGACGCCGGCGTCCGGCAACAGCAACGGCACGGTAACCGTTACCGTAACGGGAAACCCTACGATGGAGCCTCGCTCTGCGACCATAACCGTGGCCGCCGGCATGTTAACGCAGCAGGTAGCCGTAACGCAGGCGGCACAGGAGGACGACCCCACATTCACTGTAAGTCCCGCAACCATCAGGGCCGCCGGCACGGACAGCAGCTACACCGTTGCCGTGGCGTGCAACGCCTCGTGGACAGCTTCAGTTAGCCCAGGCGGCGCTGAGGCGTGGTGCTCACTCACCAACGCCTCCGGTAGCGGTAATGGTACGGTGACAATAAACGTAACAGAAGCTCCCGTGGAGGAAGTACGTACCGCCACGATAATCGTTACGTCCGGTGCGCTCACCCGAACGGTGTCTATGACACAGGCAGGGATCGGGGTCGTAGCTTCCGGCGCTACGGGCGACTGCATTTGGACGCTCACCGGTGCTACCGGCAGCTACACCCTCACCATTAGCGGCAACGGCGCCATGGGAAACTATTATGCTGATGCAAATGTACCTTGGTCTGCATATCGGCAGGGCATCCAGACCGGCGTAATAGGAGACGGCGTAACCACTATCGGCAATAGCGCTTTTGAGAGTTGTACCGACTTGACCGGCACGCTGACCATCCCCAATTCAGTAACCGCTATCGGCAGTTATGCTTTTTACGGTTGCAGCAAATTGACCAGTGTTACCATCGGCAATTCGGTAATCACTATCGGCAATAGCGCTTTTGATAGTTGTACCGGTTTGATCGGCACATTGAGCATCCCCAATTCGGTAACCAGCATCGGCAATCATGCTTTTTTCGGTTGCAACAAATTGATCGGCACATTGAGCATCCCCAATTCAGTGACCACTATTGGCAGTTCTGCTTTTGCCGGTTGCAGTAGATTGACCAGTGTTATTATTCCCAATTCGGTAACCACTATCGACCGTTATGCTTTTTTCGGTTGCAGCGGCCTGACCGGTATGCTGACTATTCCCAATTCGGTAACCACTATCGGCAATAATGCTTTTGAGGGTTGTACCGGCTTGACCGGCACGCTGACTATTCCCAATTCGGTAAAAACTATTGGCAGTTCTGCTTTTTCCGGTTGCATCGGCTTGACCGGCGTGACCATTCCAAATTCGATAACCACTATCAGCAGTTCTGCTTTTTACAATTGCATCGGCTTGACCGTCGTGACCATCCCCAATTCGGTAACCACTATCGGCTATAGCGCTTTTTCCGGTTGCAGCGGCTTGACCAGCGTGACCATCCCCAATTCGGTAACCTCTATTGAACAAAACGCTTTTTTTCGTTGCAGTGGCTTGACGGGTACGCTGACCATCCCCAATTCGATAACCACTATCGGCAGTAGCGCTTTTTTAGGTTGCAGCGGCTTGACCAGCGTGACCATCCCCAATTCGGTAACCTCTATCAACAGTTATGTTTTTTCCAAATGCAGCGGCTTGACCGGTACACTGATTATTCCCAATTCGGTAAAAACTATTGGCAGTTCTGCTTTTTCCAGTTGCATCGGCTTGACCGGCGTGACTCTTGGCAATTCGGTAGAAACTATTAAAGAGGGGGCTTTTGAGAATTGTACCGGCCTGACCGGTATGCTGACTATTCCCAATTCGGTAACCAGCATCGGCGTGTACTACACCCCCTATGGCTTTGGGGCTTTTGAGAATTGCAGCGGCTTGACGGGCGTGACCCTTGGCAATTCGGTAACCGCTATCGGCAAGAGGGCTTTTGAGAATTGTACCGGCTTGACCGGCACGTTGACCATCCCCAATTCGGTAACCACTATCGGCGAGAGGGCTTTTTATAATTGCAGCGACTTGACGGGCGCGTTGACCATCGGCAATTCGGTAAAAACTATCGGTGAGAGGGCTTTTGAGAATTGCATCGGCTTGACCGGCACGCTGACCATCGGCAATTCGGTAACCACTATCGGCCATTATGCTTTTTACAATTGTACCGGCTTGACCGGCACGTTGACTATCCCCAATTCGGTAACCACTATCGACAATTATGTTTTTTACAATTGCAGCGGCTTGACCGGCACGCTGACCATCCCCAATTCGGTAACCACTATCGGCAATAATGCTTTTGAGGGTTGCACCGGCTTGACCGGCACGCTGACCATCGGCAATTCGGTAACCACAATCGGCACTAATGCTTATGAGGGATGCACCGGCTTGACCGGCTTGACTATCGGCAATTCGGTAACCACTATCGGCGTGGGTGCTTTTTCCATTTGCAGCAAATTGACCAGTGTTACCATCGGCAATTCGGTGACCACTATCAGCCTGGGCGTTTTTTATGATTGTATCAATTTGTCTGATGTGACCAACCTGAACCCTACGCCACAGAGCATCAATAGTGTCGTTTTTGGGAACGTTCCTATAAGCACCGCCTGCACGCTGCGTGTGCCGAGCAGCTCGGTGGATGCTTACAAGAGCGCGAATGTGTGGAAAGACTTTGGAAGTATTGTGGGGATTTAAGATTTAAAAGTCGAAAGTTAAAAATTGCCGCCTGTGTACGCAGGCGGCTTTGCTTTTTGGGGAGGGGGGGGAATTCTCCGTTGACCGTTATTATATTTTTTCGTACTTTTGCCACCTAATAAAAGTTAATTATGTCGGAATCCCTGAAGCATGAGTGTGGAATAGCCCTTGTGCGCCTGCGTAAGCCGCTATCGTATTACAAGGAAAAATACGGCACGTGGAATTATGGTATAGAAAAACTGTACCTGTTAATGGAAAAACAACACAATCGCGGGCAGGACGGCGCGGGCGTCGCTTCCGTGAAGCTGCACCCGCAACCCGGCAGCGTGTATATGGACCGCACGCGCTCCAACTCCCATGCGCCTTTACGCGATGTGTTCGACACCATCACCTCCGGGCTGGCCGGCATCCTCCGCCAGCCGGCCGTTACCGGGCAATGGATTACCGCCCATATCCCGTTTGCCGGCGAAGTGCTGCTGGGACATTTGCGCTATCAGACGCAGGGCGACCGGACGATTGATTTCGTACATCCGGTGCTGCGCAGCAATAACTGGCGTTCGCGCAGCCTGACCGTAGCGGGGAATTTTACGCTCACCAACGCCGACGAGGTGTTTCAACAACTGGTGGAAATCGGGCAATACCCGCACAATACCTCCGACACGGTGTCGCTGCTGGAACGCATGGGGCACCTGCTCGACCGGCAAAATGAAACACTGTATGGGCAGTACCGCGAAAAATACCCGGAATGGCCGCGTAAAAAAATCGCCGCCCATATCGAAAACCATTTGGATATTCCCTTCCTGCTTCAGGAAACCACCCGGAAACTGGACGGCGGGTATGTCATCGGCGGGATTGTCGGGCAGGGCGATGCGTTTGTTGTGCGCGACCCGCACGGCATCCGCCCGGCGTTTTACTATGTAGACGACGAAGTGGCCGTCGTAGCGTCGGAGCGGCCGGTGATCCAAACGGCGTTCCGCGCACGCACAAGCCACGTGGAGGAACTCCCCGCCGGCGCAGCAATCATCCTGAAAAAAGACGGCTCTTTTAAGCTGGAGCAAATCATGCAACCGCTGGAGCGCAAAGCCTGTTCTTTCGAACGCATCTACTTCTCGCGCGGCACCGACAAATATATCTACCGCGAACGGAAAAAATTAGGCGAACAACTCACCGGAAAAGTACTGGAGGCTATCGATTACGATTTTGAACATACCATTTTTTCCTATATCCCCAACACGGCGGAAACGGCTTTCTACGGCCTGATGAAAGGCGTGGAAGACTATATGCTGAACGATAAACACCGGCGTATCCTGCAAGCAAAGCAAGCGCTTTCGCCCGACGATTTGTGGAAAATCATCACCTCCCGGCCGCGCGTGGAGAAAATAGCCGTGAAAGACGCCAAGATGCGCACCTTTATCACCGAAGGCGCGTCGCGCAACAATATGGTGGAGCATGTCTATGATGTTACCTACGGCGTAGTGCGCCGCAACATCGATTCCATCGTGATTATCGACGACAGCATCGTGCGCGGCACGACATTAAAACAAAGTATCCTGAAAATGTTAGACCGCCTGGAGCCGAAGAAAATCATCGTTGTCAGCTCCGCCCCGCAAATCCGCTACCCCGACTGCTACGGCATCGAAATGTCGCGGATGAAAGAATTCTGCGCATTCCTGGCGGCGATAGAACTGCTCAAAGAACGCGGCATGGCCGGCCTGATTGAAGACGTCTACCAGCGTTGCAAACGGCAGAAAAAAAAGGCTGGCGAATGGGTGAACCACGTGAAAGATATTTACCGCCCGTTCATGCCCGAAGAAATCTCCGGGAAAATAGTCGCCCTCCTGCGCCCCGACAACATGCAGGCGGAAGTGGAACTGGTGTTCCAATCGCTCGAAGGCCTGCATGCCGCCTGCCCCGACAACGCCGGCGACTGGTACTTCTCCGGCGATTATCCCACGCCCGGCGGCGTCCGCGTAGTAAACAACGCCTTTATCCGGTACTTTGAAGAAGAAAACAAACAGCTGAAGCTGATTTAAAGAAACAGCGCAACAAGCGCCTCATTCCGGCTCGTCGGCAGTTTTCAGTAACCGTTGGCAGTGGCGGGCGCCTTTTATAGTTTAAGGTTGAAAGTTTAATGTTGGCTGGCGCCGGCTGTAGGGACACACGGCCGTGCGTCCTATGTGTCTATAGCGCCATTCACCTTCCACAAAAAAACCTAATTCCCCCCCCAAAAAAACAACCGCAGTAGCCATTTAATGGAGAATTGAAAATGGAGAATTGGCTGGCGCCTCAAGAGACATTCTCCACTCTCCATTCTCCATTAATTTGCTATTTCCAAAATTCTTTCTACCTTTGCACCCGACATTACGCTCTTTTTCATTTTGACCGCTTTTATTCTGTCACTGAAATCTGGAAAATTTCATAATAGGTATGAATAAAAGCAAAACTCCACGAGAGAGAAACGTGTATTTTTGCTTATTTACCTATTAGGTCTTCCAGAACCTCAGTGACAATAAGTATAGTTCACGTTTCGCATTTATCCCCAAATCGCTCTGAAAAGAGCAATCCCGAAACAAGACAGAACGAATAAAAGTTGCCGAAATGCGAAAGCGTAACGCCGGAAACTTGAAACAATAAACTTGAAACAATAAATTTATGAAAAAGTAT
>JAITSM010000061.1 GCA_031287815.1 Prevotellaceae bacterium | reverse complement strand
GGAGAATCAATATGAGTGAACCTCATGACTGGTTGCCTCGCAACCACACCGGCTTGTATCAGCAGGTGGTTCTGACCTGGAACTATATATTAGCTCCGGGTAACCGTGCGCGGATGGGCCTGGCTCCGGATTCGACGCAGGGCGTCTGGTTCGATACGGTGTTCTCGCCGGCGTTCAATGACTACGGCGCTGCCTACGTCGCATGGATCAACCCTGCCGACCGCACGCCGGGCATCATCACGAAGCTGGAAGAGTCCGAAGCCGTCCTGAAGCCACTGTACCGTAAACTGTATACCGGAACGTTGAAAGACAGCCCGGTGGTTACGAACTTCGACCTGCAGGAAATGGGTTTGCCGAAGCGGCACACCGGCGGTAACACGCCGGCTCCGGTAGCTACGACCTACCCGGCCTTCAGCCTTGACACAAGCGTCATCCGCTGCCTCACGGTGCACTTCCATGACCAGGACAGCACGTCGAAGGCCAAGCCCGCCGGGCAGCACGGCGCAGAAATCCGCTGGGCGGTGCTGGACGCAGCTCCCACGGTGTTGGACGACCTGAGCCATTCGTCGTTCGACACCCGCTCGCCCTTCACCCTCACCTTCGACGAAGACCAGCGCGGCAAGACCGTCTACTTCGCCCTCTGCTGGGAAAACACCAGAGGCGAAAAAGGAAAGTATAGCCCGATAGCGAGTGCGATAATCCCCTGACACCCCTCCCCAGCCCTCCCCGAAGGGGAGGGAGCCAACTCCCCCTCCTTCGGAGGGGGTTGGGGGGAGGTAACTAATGAAAAACGCCGGTATGGAAACATGCCGGCGGTTTTTTTAATGGAGAATTGGCTGGCGCCTCAAGAGACATTCTCCATTTTCCATTCTCCATTAAATAAGGCGCCAGCCACTGCCTACTGAAAACTGCCTACTGCCTACTAAAAATTTTGCGGATACAGAGAATCGCGCAAAATACTATCGCGGCAAATAAAATCATCGCCCCGCTGTACACCAATAAAGCAAAGGCATTGGGGCGTTTCAGCAATTCGCCTATGGCGGCGCTGTGGCTACTGTTTTTTCGTTTTTCCGGCGCAGCGTATTTTGCGGGGATTTTTTTGCCGCCCAATGTATGCAAATAATCGCTCAACGCCAACCATTCTTTCAATTCAAAACCTTCGGGCGTGTATATTACCTGCTGCAAATAGTCTTGTACCGGCTGCCCCTGCGCATCTTTCGGCGTTAACGAGAGGATTCCGTAAGTTAATTTTTTTACCGTGTTCAACATCCGGGCGGCATACAGGCTGCTTACTACCGGGTACAATGCAGTAGCTGCCGGCGGGCGACAGGCGCCGTCCGCCTCTTTCACCAGGACTTCCGTTACCTTGTTGCAAAAGAGCCGGCGCGGGTTGCAGGAATAACGCAATCCCGAAAAATATAATTGCGCATCCGGCAACAGGGGCGCGCAGGAAGCGTCCAGCTCGCACAAATCCCACAGCTCTTTTCCGGTAAGATAGACGCAAACCAGCGGATAACCGGCCTTCCGGTCGTCGCCTACGCCAATGGACAGCACGTTGAACAGCTGTTCTTCGGTAACCTCTCCCGGATATAAATTGTCGCGAATGTTGCCGCGCGGAACAACCCCAATAGGCATAGTTGTCGCGCCGGTTGCCGCCGGCTGCTTATTGTAGGCGGCGGAAAAAGCGTCGGCAATTAAGTTGCCCAACGGCGATTCGTCATCCACCGCTTCCGCCGGCAACAAATAGTCGTTGGATACCACCGTATCGTTCATGTGCCGCCCCAATGAATCAAAGTACGCCGTATGCAGTTTTTCGCTGAACCAATCAATTTTGTCCGCTATGCGTTTATCTTCCGGCCAGGCGCTGTTAATAGCGGTTAAATGGTAATGCGCTAACTTTTTTGTATCCGCGTTTATGGTTAATACGCCCAAATATTCGGCATAGCAACCCGCCGACACAATAGCCGTTTGATTTACCAGCAGCGGCTCGAACAGCAAGGTGTGCGTGTGCCCGCTAACGATAACGTCGATTCCCGGAACTTTTTCGGCCAATTGTTCATCTTCCGAATATTTTTTCAAAGCGTTTGTTCCGCTGTGCGACAAGCAAACGACAAGGTCTGCTTTTTCGTCGTTGCGCAGTTTTTTCACTATGCGCGCAGCCGCATCAAAGCGGTTTTCAAACGTTACGGCAGCGGCCGCCGGCGCATTCCGTACGGCCTCGTCGCCTATCAATCCGAAAATGCCAATGCGCTTGCCGTTGCGTTCTACTATCGTATATTCCGTAACCCCATAATCGTCGAAAGCCGTTGCCATCCGCGACAGGGAAGGATGTAAGGGGTGGGTATTCGCCGCGACAACGGGCGGGCGGTTGCCTGTCCTTTTCGCAGCCATAAGCGCCTTCGCCAGGCCATCCGTGCCGAAATCAAAATCGTGATTGCCCAGCGTAACCGCATCGTAATGCATCAGCGCCATGAGTTGCAACTCCGCGCAATCAGTGGGAAAGAGCGTATAGAAAAAGGAGCCGCTCGAAAAATCGCCGGCGTCCACTAAAACCGTTTGTCCGGGATATTGTTCCCGCACCTGTTGTATGGCGGTGAACAAAGCCGCATAGCCGCCCTGCATCGCCAATGCCCCCGCCGCATTTTGCACGCGGTGCGGCACGAACATCGAATGCAAATCATGCGTGAAGAGAATGGTTATTTCCTGCGCCGGCAACGGAATATGGATGCAGAAGCTACACCAAAAGAATAGTATTTGTAATCTTTTTTTATACATGCCGCACTTAGCATGTGAAGAGTTTCAGCGGAGAGAATGGGATTCGAACCCATGAAGCCCTTTTGGAGCTTACACACTTTCCAGGCGTGCGCCTTCGACCACTCGGCCATCTCTCCTGAGATTTGGCGTGCAAAATTAGTAATTTATTTTGAAATTTCACCACTGAACGAATAATTTAATTGTTCTACAATAAAATTATAGTCGTTGCTTTGCCCCAACAAAAATGCTAATTTGGTTACCGCCGCTTCTGTGGTGCTGTCGTAGCCGCTTACGACACCTATCTTTTTCAAAAGAATGCCGGTTTCATATTTTTCCATTTCCACCATGCCGGCATGGCATTGCGATACGTTCATCACGATGACGCCGCGTGCGATCACTTTTTGCAACGCTTCAATAAACCAAGAAACGGTAGGCGCATTGCCGGAGCCGTAAGTTTCCAGTACTATGGCGCGAAGCCCGGCAATGTTTAAAATGCCCTCGACGACGTTGCGCCCCATGCCTGGAAAAATTTTTAGCACCGCAATATTGCCGTCTAATTTAGTATGTAAACGCAGCGGAAAGGCTTGTTTTTCGCGGTGAATAAACGCATCGTGGTATTTTATGGATACGCCCGCTTCTGCCAGCGGCGGATAGTTGGCGGAACGAAAAGCCCGGAATTGTTCTGCATTGTATTTCGTGGTGCGGTTACCGCGAAAGAGTTGATTGTCGAAAAAAATAGTTACTTCCGGCACGCAGGGCTGTCCGTTGTTTACGGCAGCGGCGATTTCAACGGCAGAAATTAAATTTTCTTTTCCGTCGGTGCGCAACATGCCAATCGGCAACTGGCTCCCGGTGAACACCACCGGCTTCGAAAGATGCTCCAGCATAAAACTCAACGCCGACGCAGAGTACGACATCGTGTCGGTGCCGTGCAGCACAACAAAACCGTCGTATGCCGCATAATTATCATAAATCAATTGCGCCAGCCGCACCCAGAACTCCGGCTGGATTTCCGATGAGTCGACTAACGGATTAAACGAATGAGCGTGTAGATGAAGTTTGAATTTTTTTAATTCCGGCACTTCCTGTTCAATCTCGCTAAAATTAACGGGCGTAAGCGCACCGGTTTCGGGATGGTGTTTCATGCCAATCGTCCCGCCGGTATAGATAATCATTGTGGAGGGTGTCATATCTGCAGGTTTAGGGGTTTATTGCCGCCATGTTAAAAAGTTGTTCGGCGTTGGCGGTGGTGATAGCGGCTACTTCTTCCAGCGGGCAGTTTTTCAGGGCGGCGATTTTTTCCGCGATTAACGGAATATAGCTGCTTTCATTGCGTTGCCCGCGATACGGCACGGGCGACAACCACGGCGCATCCGTTTCCAGTACGATGCGGCACAAGTCTAATTTTTCTACTACCCTTGCCAACTCGGCGTTTTTAAAGGTTACCACGCCGCCAACGCCTATTTTGAAATCGCCGTAACGCTTGATACGCTCGACAACGTCCATGTTGCCGGAGTAAGCATGGAATACGCCGCGCAACGGCAACGGCTTTACTTTCTCCAAAACGTCGAATATTTCTTCAAACGCTTCGCGCGCGTGGATGACTACCGGCAAATTATAAGCGGCTGCCCACCGCAGTTGCTGTTCAAAAACGATTTTTTGTTCAACGATAAATGTGTCGCCATAGTGCAAATCAAGCCCTGTTTCGCCAATGCCGACAAAGGTTGTAGCGTTTCCGGAAAGCTGTTGCGCAATAAAATCCAACTCTTCGCGCCAATGCGAGTTTACCTCTGTCGGATGTAACCCGATGCAGGGAAAGCAGCTGCCGGCAAAGCGCGCGGCCGTTTCCATCATCGGCGCATGCGTTGCTTTATGAACGGCCGGCAAAATAAATTTTTTCACACCCGCCGCCTGCGCTCGCGCTATCGCCGCCGCCAAGTCCTCTTTAAAATCTTCGACGTACCAATGAATATGCGTATCTATGAATTTCACGTTAGTAAAAATTGTTTGAAAGCAAAGATACGAAAAAACAACCAACAAAAAATTTTGTACCTTTGCGAAAAAGGAGAAAATTTTTGCAATCAAATTGGCACATAAATTATGGCAACAACAGCAGATTTTAAGAATGGATTATGTATAGACTACAACGGTAAACCTTGCTCCATTGTTTGGTTTCAGCATGTAAAACCCGGTAAGGGCGGCGCGTTTGTAAAAGTAAAAATGCGCAACCTCGAAAACGGGCGCATCCTGGAGAACACCTTCAATGCCGGTGAAAAGATTGACCTCGTACGCATCGAACGCCGCCCCTACCAGTTCCTGTACAGGGACGAGGGCGGGTTCCACTTTATGCACAACGAAACATTTGAACAGGTAGATTTGTTCGAAGACATGGTAGACAACGCCGACCTGATGAAAGAAGGGCAATATGTGGAAATGATGTTCCATGCCGACGACGAACGCGTATTGTCGTGCGAATTGCCGCCATTTGTGGAGTTGGAAGTAACTTATTCCGAGCCGGCAGTCAAAGGCGACACGTCGGGCTCCACCAATGCGCAGAAGTCCGTAACGGTGGAAACCGGCACGGAGATTATGGTTCCGCTGTTTGTCAATCAGGGCGACCGTATCAAAATTGATACCCGCAGCCGCGAATATTCCGAACGGGTGAAATAATAGAATTTATCATTATGAAACGCGACACGCAATTATTTGAGCTTATTAAAAAGGAAGAACAGCGCCAGACGCACGGCATAGAATTGATTGCGTCCGAAAATTTTGTAAGCCCGCAAGTGCTGGAAGCGATGGGTTCCGTACTGACCAACAAATACGCCGAAGGTTATCCCGGCGCCCGCTACTACGGCGGGTGCGAAGTGGTTGACCAAAGCGAACAGTTGGCTATCGACCGCTTGTGCCAATTGTTTGGCGCGACATATGCCAATGTGCAGCCGCACTCCGGCGCGCAAGCCAACATGGCGGTATTCATGGCCTGTCTTCGTCCCGGCGACACGTTCATGGGGCTGGATTTGGCGCATGGCGGGCATCTTTCGCATGGCTCGCCGGTAAACGTGTCGGGCATTTTATATAAAGCCGTTTCCTATGGCGTAAAAGAAGATACCGGATTGGTGGATTACGACCAACTGGAAAAACGGGCATTGGAACATCGCCCCAAACTCATTGTGGGCGGGGCTTCCGCTTATTCCCGCGATTGGGATTATGCGCGGATACGCGCTATTGCCGACAAAGTGGGCGCTATTTTCATGGTAGATATGGCGCACCCTGCCGGCCTGATTGCAGCGGGATTGCTGAATAACCCGGTAACCCATGCGCATGTGGTTACCTCTACTACGCACAAAACCCTGCGCGGCCCCCGCGGCGGCGTCATTCTAATGGGAAAAGATTTTGAAAACCCTTGGGGAATAAAGACGCCCAAAGGCGAAACGAAAATGCTGTCGGCGATACTTAATTCCAGCGTATTTCCCGGCATACAGGGCGGCCCGCTGGAACACGTGATTGCAGCAAAGGCGGTAGCGTTTTACGAAGCCCTGCAACCTGAGTACAAGAGCTACCAGGAGCAAGTAAGGAAAAACGCCACAGCTATGGCAAACGCCTTTACGGCGGCGGGATACAAGATTTTCTCCGGTGGAACCGACAACCACTTATTGTTAATTGACCTGCGCAGCAAATTCCCCGAACTCACCGGCAAACAGGCGGAGAATACGCTGGTGCAAGCCGGTATTACGGTCAATAAAAACATGGTGCCGTTTGACACGCGCTCGCCATTCCAGGCGTCGGGCATTCGCGTAGGCACGCCGGCGATTACCACGCGCGGGCTGAAAGAACAGGATATGGCGCCGGTAGTAAAACTCATCGACAAAACGCTGTCGAATGTAAATGATGAAAAAATCATTGCTTCCGTTCTCCGGGAAGTGAATGAGCTAATGGCGCACCGCCCGCTGTTTGCCTGGTAGAATTTAAAGATTTTCTCCATCGCCATCCACAATAGTTAACCATAGTGCGCTGTTTGGATGTGTCGTTACCCGCAGCAAAAACAATCGAAATTTTAGTCTAATTCCTACCTGCCTTCCGCCTGTCACAGGGTAAGAAAAGCTGCTGGCTATGGGTCGACGCATTTAGATTTTGATAAGTTCTAAGAAGAAGTCTTTGCTCCACTTTTTTTAGTTGAAAGTTGAAAGTTGAAAATGGGCTGGCGCCGGAGGGCAGTAGGCAGTAGTCAGCACGAATGTTTACCGTCGCAACGCAAATGTTTACCGTCGCAACGCGAATGTTTACTGTCGCAACGCGAATGTTTACCGTCGCAACGCGAATGTTTACCGTCGCAACGCGAATGTTTACCGTCGCAATCCGGATGTTTACTGTCGCAATCCGGATGTTTACTGTCGCAATCCGGATGTTTACGCCTTTTTTCGCCTTCCGGCAGCGGAAACTGTTCGTATTTTAGTCGTGAGTCATAAGTCGTGAGTTGGCTGGCGCCGGCCAACTTTTAGTTTTTAGTTTTTAACTTTTAAAAATCGCTTCCCACAATAACTGCAACCATACCGGCATGTTTACCTCTGCCGTTACCCGCAGCAAGAACAGTTGTGTTTTTAACCATATAAATTTTAGTTTCATATTTTTTTGTAATTTTGTCCTCGCTTTAATATAAAAGGTGCCTGTGCACCAAAGAAGATTATAGCTCCTCTTTTTCGTGGTGCGTTGGCACCTTAACCGTTCAATACTTTTTAATGTACGTTATTGAACGGAGGGAAACGGGGGCTATATTTATTTTGCCCCTGTCTTATATGTAAAGAACATTTTAGTTTTTCACGGTTGTGCGATGAAGCCTAATGATAGCAGTCTATAACATTATTTAGAAGTTGTTTTTTACTTCTATGTTGTTATATTATGCCGCTTATATTTATAGGTGGCGGGAACAACGAACGTTATTACCCACATTACTTCCATCACTCAACGTAAACCAGGAACCGCAGTCAAAATCGGTCGCTAGATATATATCATTTACCATCAATGCTAATTTGCTGGCATCATTCAGGTACTGCACTTCATATGCGCATGTTTTTGCATCACCAGCGCCACCTCCGCATATTGTTTTTTTTGAGCACAAACCGTAGAAATCATTAGACGTACACTGACTATCCAGAGGTGTGAGGATTTGGCATTGTTGTGTCATATTACTCGAGTACGCTTCAAATATAGCCACATAATCACTACGCATTGGAATAACCCAATTGTTTGGGCAAACGCCTTGTTTATTAGCGCCTGTTCCACTTGAACCTCCCCAGGCCCCTTTTGCTTGCTCATATGTATAATACCTACCGCATTCATCTTTTGTACACCATGTCGGTTGTGTTCCCGCTCCAGCATATTTTACATTCTGCGCCAGCCACCATTTATTGTCGGGCATTTTTACAATTCTATATAATTCGTCATCTCTATTGTCTTTTATCCATGCTTCCCAATTCCCTGCGCCGCTTTGACGTTGTAGGCAACGATGGGTTGCATCCATATACAAATCACTGCCGGTATAAGGGCACCAAAGTCCGGGATAACCTGTGGCGTCAGTTATAGTTGCCGGCGTAAACGTTAGGGCAGAAGTAGCAATGGTTGTACCGGGCACTGTTAGCGATGTTGCACCATTGGAGGCAATCAATTTGAATGGGGGAGTTCCTGCCAATGTGTAAGAACTATTGGTATTCGCAAGGACATTCGGCGGGTAGTCGCTGCCGTAGGCGCACCAGTTGAATTTTCCGGTGGCGTTGCTCAGGGTGGCGGTAACCGTAGTACCGGCGTTGGTTGCGCTGCTGTATTCAATGAAAAACCCGCGCGCAGTAACGTTAGTTATCGTGCCGTTCCCGCCTGTTTTAGCGGGGTTGGAAATGGTAGCGGTAGAAAAAGAGGTTGCCGGCACGGTACCGGCCACCGGGCAGAAATCTATCCATACCCACACGCGGTTGTTGGCGGCAGTGCCAGTCCACGATACTTTAAAGGTTACTTTTTGGGTGGAATAATCTACACTCAATGGCGTAACAGTTACGGCGGCAGACAAGCTGCCTGTCCCCAAAAGGAGGAATAATAATAAGAGAAGCCCCCTTAATCCCCCGAAGGGGGAATTTGTCGTCGAGCGCATAAGCCCCGTTCCCCCTTTGGGGGTTAGGGGGCTTGTTTGGTTTGATAATGTTTTCATAATTATTTGTTGTTTATTGGTTTTTGTCGTTCATGTAAAAAGCCCGGAGGATTTTGGGACGCCTCCGGTACGTCCCGGAATAGTCGCGCAGGGCTACGGCACATCTCCGGGACGTCCCGGAACAGCCGCGTAGGGCTGCAACACATCTCCGGCACGTGTCGGAAACGCCACGCAGGGCTACGGCGCCCTTCCGACACGTGTCGGAAGGAGAAAAACGACTATTTGACATGTTCCTGTCTGTTTTCATTGTCCGCTCGAATATACGACCACGCCGGAGGATGCCGCCGGCTCGCCGGTGCCTGTGTTGTACACAGGAATATTTTCCACGTTCGACGTGGTTGTTTTTTGCGTCGCGCAACTTGTTGCTATTAGCAATAGCAAGAGGAAAAGAAGCATTTTTTTCATAAAATTAAATTGTTAAATTGTTATTGTTTTTTGCAGTTTCGGGGTTGTTTTTCAAACACAAACTTTTCTACATAAAACAACCCCCTGCTGCGAATTTTTATCCGCTGCCAATGATTGCAGAAAGGTTTACCAAACTTTTCCTGCAATTTGTCCCTTTAACTTTTATGGTGATTTTCTCTTGATTCTACTAAAAAATCAAGAGTGAACATGGGCGCTATACTTATTGATTTCTGAGGTTCGGGAAAACCCACTCGATAAATAAGTATAACGACCCACATCCACTCTT
>JAITSM010000110.1 GCA_031287815.1 Prevotellaceae bacterium | reverse complement strand
AGCAGACGCTATTGTTTTGCTCGAAGGGGATGGCTATGGGCGGTTGGCGCGTGCTGTGGAACTTTACAGACAGGGTTATGCACCTAAAATTGTGTTTTCGGGCGAAGTTGCCAACCATGCTTACGGCAGTTTTCCGCTGAGTGAATGCCTGCCCCAGCTGCTTGAAAGAGGCGTACGGAGAGAAGATATTATTCACGAAAACAAATCAACCCAAACGGCAGAACAGGCACACTACATCACAAAAATGGCGTTAAACAACGGATGGAAAAAGTTGCTGTTGGTTGCTTCGCCGCACCACCAGTGCAGAGCTTACCTCACTTTTTTGAAGCAAATCATTTCTGCCGGCATTATTTTAATCAATGCCCCTGCCCGTGATTTGCCGTGGTTTAAGAAAGAAACATGGGGCGCACGGTTTGACCTTTTGGAGCAAGAACAGAAACGAATAGAAGCATATACTCCCAAAGGCGATTTGGCAACAATTGAAGAAGCAATAACCTATCAACAATGGAAAGAAGAACAACCATAGCGCAGGCACAGCAGCTATTTGGCAAGAACTTTATTGGGGTGCAGGAGTTGGCCGCTGTAGCCGGAGAGTTTCCGGTAAAGTCGCCGGTGGAAATGCCAGCCATACCCTACTCGTCGCAAGAGCTCGCGCCACTGGCGGAGGACTATCTTTTGCTGCTGGGTGCAAGCGTCCTGCCCGATGGCAAGCCGCTCAATCTGCTGTCGCTGCGGGAGCGCTACGGCATAAATCCTGACCTCGCAGAACCTTGTTTCTACAATCAGGACTGGTACCTGCAAGAAGATTTTATGACCACAACGCTTGCAGACAGGTGGTATTTGCTACGGAAAAACGTCATCTTTGAAACCCGTGCCATGTCGCCGGTGGAGATACTGGAAAAGATGCCGGATTTTCATTTTCCGCCGGCCATTCTGTGCGCCTATGCTTTTTTTGCCTGCTGGTTTACGTTGCAGGAGCACCTGTGGGTGGACGACTTTGTGTGGTGCGACGACGTCGACCACAACGGCGACCGCATCTACGTGGGGAAGTACCACGACGTGGATGGCATCAATAAAAACGGCTTTAGTATCCACCGGCACCTGACGCTGCGGAAGTGCTACGGGGCGGTGGAGATTTGTAAATAGTAAAATGATTTATGCAGTTATACAGTATTAAGCAAATAGTACAATCCGGGTTGTTTAAGAACTCTGCCGTTTATACCATAGCCGGCTTTGTAAATGCGGCCATCCCTTTCCTGCTGCTACCCGTTTTGACGACGTACCTCACTACGGCCGATTATGGTATCATTACCATGTATGCCACCGTCCATGCATTTCTCTATCCCTTGTTTGGCGTCAACATGGAGGGTGCCGTGGTGCGTAAGTACTACGCCCGCGATACCTGTTTCCCGGCTTACATCGGCAGTTGCATGGTGATACTTGCCGCTACCACGGCCGCACTTTCGCTACTACTTTTTCTTTTTGGCAACAGCATAGCTGAAGCAACAGAAATTCCGTATGAATGGATACTGACTATCCCTGTAGCTTGTGTAGCGCAATTTTTTTGTGCGCTCACCCTTTCACTGTGGCAAGCCAGGCAGAAGCCGCTTCTATATTCGAGGTTTCAAATACTGCAATCGCTGGCC
Organism: Prevotellaceae bacterium; assembly: GCA_031287815.1. Classification (GTDB taxonomy): domain Bacteria; phylum Bacteroidota; class Bacteroidia; order Bacteroidales; family UBA932; genus JAIRKX01. The sequence continues at coordinate 13,989 of JAITSM010000110.1, read as the reverse complement.
AATATGCTGCTAAGTATTCTCTTTGTAGTGGCGCTATCCTGTCGCTGGCGTGGAAGAGTTGAGGCTATCCTCATTTCGTCGGCGTTGTTTGCGCTCGCGGGAGCATTCATTTTGCGGCGGCAAAAGGATATAAAGATTTCTTTCACTCCCGCCTACGTAAAGCATGCGCTACGCTATGGCGGCGGGCTTATTCCGCACGCTATCGGAGGCATGCTGATCCTGATGACCAACCGTTTTTTCCTGACGGAAATGGTTAGCATCGACGCCTCGGGGCTATACGGCGTAGCCAACCAAGTGTGTATGCTCGTCTCGCTGCTTACGTTTTCTTTCAACAATGCTTTTGTCCCATGGCTGTTTAACAGGCTGTCCAAAAATGAAGACAAACGCCTGATAGTGAAGTTGACTTATGCTTACTTTGCCGGCATATCGGCTGTTGGGCTGCTCTACTACCTCATCCAGCCGCTTGTTTTCAAACTTTTCATAGGCGCTGAATTTGCCGCCGCCGCCCAGTATTGTTTCTGGATTATACTGGGTTTTGTATTTCAGGGGATGTATTTTATGGTTACCAACTATATTAATTATGCAGAAAAAACATACTTGCAGGCGTTGCTGACTATTTCCATCGGTCTTGTCAATATTCCGTTAATTTATTTTTTCATTAAACATTTCGGAGCGGTGGGGGCGGCGATTTCATTTTCCGCCATTTTCTTCCTCTTCTTTGTGGCGACGTGGGTGCTGAGCGCGAAGGTGTATAACATGCCGTGGGGGCTATCCCTGCGGCGCATCACATATAATAAAGGCCAGGCATGATTATCTATATTATCTCCATAGCGATTGCGCTTATTGCGGTGAAAATTTGGGCGGCAAAGCAGCCTATGGTACTTCATGGCATAGTAGTTTGCTGCTATGCGCTGGGCAACCCTGTCACCAACAAGTTGCAGTTTGCCATCGTAGTGGTATGGATGGCCTGCTTGCTTATAAGAAAAATACGAGGAAGGGAACGATTTACCCTGACTTCATGCGCCCTGTTGCTGATTGTTTCCGGGACGTGGTGGCTTATTTCGGGTATCATTGGCCTGAACCAATCGCAGACCATAGGTATGGATGCCTTTTCGTCGGCCATCCTCTCCCCTTACGGTAACGGAGTGCTCTGGGGTATCATTATCATCAGCACCGTACGAGAAGTAGGCGTGTTGCGGCGATTGTGCTGGATATACGTCGTTGTGCGCTTTATAGAGTTGGCGGTGATAGGAAGCATTGTTTACCTGGTAGATTTTGGCTGGTGGGATACCGTTAGGGAGTTGCTGCCCCAGCTGCAGTGGGACTACAACGTTGAGCAGCCCCGCCTTATTTCGCTGGGTGTGCGCAATGCCTGCGACTCGGGGTTTCTCCTCGTGAGCATTATCGGCTTTATTTTTGGACGCTACTACTGCAAGCAAAACTTCAAGACAGGGCTTATGTTGTTTGCTTCCCTGTTTGCGCTGGTGCTTACATGGACACGTGGTGCATGGCTGGCTTTTGCGCTACAGATCATGCTGCTCCTTTGCCTGAAGCGGCGCATCAGCAAGTCATTTGCTGCTATAATGCTGATCGGTGTGCTGCTGGTAACGCCATTTGTCGGCGGGTACGTTTACCGCGAAGCGGTTGCCGGATCGCAGATGCGGCTGCTTAGCGATGCGAGCACCAACTACCGCTTTCAGCTCTACGCGCAGCATCTGGCCGTGCTCCCCCACGTACCCATGTTGCACGGGCTGTACGAAAAGTACGAGTTTATAGGCAAAAAATTCGGCATTTACCCGTCTCAATCTTCGGAGAACTACCTCGTCGATACCTTCGAACGGCATGGGTGGATGGCCGGCATCCTCACAGTGATGACTTGCCTTGCCTTTATCTACCTGTGCTTTGCCAACTCGCGCTACGCCAACCGATATAAGTTAAACCTTGATGATGCGGCTTTTATCCATGCGCTGTCGGCTACCTACCTTGCCCTCTTTACGCTTGGACTCATCACCATGCCGCTACGCGTGGAAGTTTACTGGATATTTGGCGCCATGTTGATAGCGGCACACAATGCGTTACGCCATGAACAAGTAAGTACAGAATACAGTTAATTTACAATAAATACAATGAAACGCAGCATAAAAAAAATTCTTACATGGGTTGGGCAATTAGAAGATTCGCTCAAATCGCTTGCTGCCATATTTTATACAAGCCGTTGCCACACCACCGCCCGCAAACTGGCAGGTACTTGCCGCGGAACGTGCTACGTAATGGGCAACGGACCTTCGCTTCGGGTAATGCTTGAGAAAAAGGGCGCTGCATGGCTCAACGGGCAAGCCGTTTGCATGGTTAATGATGCGGTATTGTCCGATTACTACATCGCTATTCGCCCTTCTTTTTACGTGCTTGCAGACCCAGGCTACTTTAACAGCCGACTACCCCAGCTGCCGGGCTACAGCGAACCGATGAAAACCTTTGAAGCTCTTAACCAAAAAACCGGCTGGCAAATGTGCCTTTTTGCTCCTGCCAACGTGTTGCACCTGCTGCGCGCGCGCATTACTAACTCTTGCATCACGCTATGCAGTTACAATGCCTCCCCCTTTAAAGGCTTCAACACCCTGCGGATACTTCTTTACCGGCATGGATGGGCTATGCCTCAACCGCAAAACGTGTTGGTAGCAGCCATCTTTCTGGCGATTAATATGGGATACCCAGAAATTAACATGCTTGGCGCAGAGCATTCGTGGTTGAGAAATTTGCATGTAAATGATAGAAATAAAGTAGTATTGGTCAACGATCATTTTTACGATAACGATAAAATTTCTGCAACGGTTTGGAAAAAATGTAACGGGACGCCTTACCTGCTCCACGAAGCGCTTGCCGATTTGTCCCGCATGTTCGCCTCCTACCGGCAATTGGAGGACTACGCCCGGAGCCGTGGCTGTGTCATTTTCAACTGTACGCCCAATTCATTTATTGATGCTTTTAAACGAAAAAAATTATACTAACGCGATGAAACCAAAAATAGTTTCCACCCTTTGGCATAGCCTGTACAACCTCTTAATGCAGCTAAAATACAAACAGTTGACGCTGGGGCATAGCGTGAAAATTGTGAACAGCACCTTTGGGCATCACGTGTATATTGGCGACCGTACCACCATATACCGTTCACACCTTGATGCCTGCTCGTACGTTGGAGAGAATTCTTTCATCAACCTTACAAACATCGGTAAATTTTGCTCTATCGGTCCTCGTGTAATGATGGGTATGGGCAACCACCCGACCAGAACGTTTGTGACCACCTCCGCTTACTTTTATGCGCCAAAAGGCGCAAAGCCATTCAACTGCTTTGCCGACAAACTATATTTTGAGCAGGAACACCAACCCATTGCCATTGGGCATGACGTGTGGGTGGGCGCAGGTGCTTTACTTATGGATGGTGTCACCGTGGGCCACGGCGCCATCATCGGTGCCGGCGCGGTGCTCACCAAAGACGCCCTGCCCTACGGCATTTACGGCGGAGTACCCGCAAAGTTCATCAAGTTCCGCTTCCCGGACGAAGACATTGCCTTTCTCCTGCAAGCCCAATGGTGGAATAGGCCAATGACGTGGCTGCGGGAAAACTACTGCTTGTTGCACGATATCCAAACTTTTAAAAGCAACACATAATGGAACAATTAGCGCGAAGACTCATGAAAGGAGTTAAAGTTATGTACTACTCATGGAATGCGCTTGTTTTATTTTTATATAAACAAAGTTTTGAAGGCTTTACAATGGGCAAGCATGTTTGCTTCAATGGGCTTCCCACCCTGAGGGTCTTTGGTAAATGTTCATTGGGAAACAGCGTAACATTCAATAGTGCAACATCTTATAACGGCGTGGGGTTATTTAAGAACTGTTCGATTTTTGTTATGAAAAATGCGGTACTAACCATCGGCGACCATTCCGGTTTTTCAGCGGTGTCCATTTACTGTGCTCACCAAATAACCATCGGACGATATTGTAAGTTTGGGGGTAACGTATGCATTTGGGACACCGACTTTCATTCACTAAACTACATGGACAGAAGAAGCCCGACGACCGACAGCACTTTTGCTCATTCGGCCTCAATAACCATTGGCGATGACGTATTTGTCGGCGCCAATTCCATTATTCTGAAAGGTGTTACAATAGGTGCTCGTGCTATCGTTGGTGCCGGCAGTGTAGTTGCCAAAAATATTCCTGCCAACCAGCTATGGGCAGGAAACCCTGCAAAATTTATACGAAAGTTATAACTATAATTATGAAAGAAGGTGGAAAACGATTGAAAGGCCTGACAAAAAACAACGACAAAGGCGATTTGCTAACGATGATTACGGTTGTATTCAACGGTGTGAATACCATTGAAGATACTATTCGTAGCGTTGTCGAGCAAGATTACCCGAACTTGGAATATATAGTGATTGACGGCGGATCAACCGACGGAACGCTTGACATCGTGCGGTGCTACGAGGATCACATTGACTATTGGATAAGCGCGCCGGACAAGGGAATTGCCGATGCTTTCAACAAAGGTATACAACTGGCACAAGGCGAAGTGATAGGGCTTATCAACGCTGATGACTATCTGATGCCGGGCACTGCTGCCTCCGTAATGAAGTTGCACGACCGTCAGGCGCCAAAGATTATTTGTGGTGCCATACTGCTCATCCATCCTCACCGTCCCTTGCGGCGGTGGGAATCAACATTGCAGGGCTTTGAACGGGAGATGACCATTGCCCATCCGGCAACCTACATGCCGGCAGCCTTTTACCGGCAGTGGGGGCTGTTCGACGTGCAGTATAAAATTGCGATGGACTACGAGTTGCTATACCGCATGCGATCCGGCGGCGCCCCATTTCTTTTGAGTAAAGATGTTTGGGCAACGATGCGATCTGGCGGCGCATCGTCAGACTACTGGAAAGCGTTGACGGAAATTGTACGCTGCCAACGTTGCTACAAACCGGCCTTCTCGCCGCTAAAATCAAGGCTATTTATGGCGCTCCGGTACCTGCAATTTTCTGCCATGCGCTTGTCTAACAACTTGCATATCGGCTACTGGGTGGGGCTGCGGTGTAAACGAAAAATTTTTAAAAACGAAAATTGATAAACTATGCGCACTGTACTTCTTGGCGGCTCCGGCTTTATTGGCTACCATATAGCAAAAAATCTCTATCAACAGGATGAAGTGGTGGTGGTAGATATCGGGCCGCGTCCGGCGCACTTCGCTTTTCCAGGCCTGCAGTATGTTCAGGGCAACTGCGCCGACAGGTCTTTTTTGCGCCACACTATTCAGCCGGACGACAACATCCTCTTTCTGGCATATAACAGCGTGCCGAAAACCTCTTTTGATGATCCGATACAGGATATTACTGAAAACCTGCCTATTGCTGTCAACTTGCTGGCTGTTCTAAAGGACGTGCCGGTGAGAAGAATGATATACTTCTCTTCCGGCGGAACGGTGTACGGACACACCAAAGAGCACGCCCCCATTGGAGAGCGGCACGCCACAAATCCAATATCTCCTTATGGAATAACAAAATTAGCTATTGAGAAGTACTGTAAGATGTACAGTGCGCTGTTTCACATCCCGATTGTTATTCTCAGACCCTCCAACCCCTTTGGCGAGTACCAGATCCCATTTCGCGGGCAAGGGTTTATTGCTACGGCCATGGCCAAAATTTTAAAGGATGAAGAAATTACGATTTTCGGCAACCATGGTACCGTGCGAGACTATATTTATATTAACGATTTAGTTTCCGCTACTATTCACCTGTTAAAGACTGATATGGAAAAAAACGTCAGCGTATTTAACATTGGTTCGGGAACCGGATTGACCAATGTGGATGTAATACGAAGGATTGCAGCAGTAGCCCGTAAAAAGTTTTCTGCACTAAAAATCCTTTTTTTGCCGGAAAGAGACTTTGACGTGCCCTACAATGTGCTGGATGCAACCAAGCTCAAAAATACCGGATGGGAAATGCATACTTCGTTTGACGAGGGAGTAGCTCAAACATGGCGTTGGATTTGTAACTTTATGAAATAATGAAACCAATAATTTATATTACCAATACGTTAAAGCGATGCGGTCCTGTCAACCTGCTGTTTGACATCATCTGCCACTTGGACAGGCAACAGTATCAACCCTACGTAATAACGCTCTTCCCGGAAGAAGCCAGTAGCCGGCAGCAAGATTTCGATAAGTTAGGCATCCGTCGCCTACCGCTTAATCTGCCCAAAGGCTGGGGGAGCTTTAGCAAGGCAGGCAAAATAACGGAAATAGTTCGCCAAGTAAATCCTGTGGCTATTCACTGTGTCGGTTTTCGAGCAGATATGATTGGTGCGTTATATTTTAGAGGTTATAATACCATTAGTTCTCAGGTCTGCTCTCCTTTTGACGACTATGTGATGAGCTACGGGGCTGTGCACGGGCGCATAATGGTCACATTAACTGTTTGGGCATTAAAAAAGATCAAACATGCTGTGGCGTGCTCCCGGGAAGTGGCTGCGAAGTTGGAAAAGAAAGGAGTCAGCACAAAGGTTATTTATAATGCGGTGGACAATGTCCTGTTTCAAATCCCGTCGCCGGAAGAAAAAGAAACCCGACGACGTCTCTTAAAAATACCTGCCAACGCAGGGCCGGTTTTTATCTTTGTCGGCGTTTTATCCGACAGGAAGCAACCGACAGTTGCGATTAAAGCATTTGAGAAGTACCAGGAAACCTGCCCAATGTCGATGCTGCTGGTTTTGGGAGAGGGGCCTCTGTTGGAAGAGTGTAAAAGATTGGCAAAGGGGAAAAGGATTCTTTTTTTAGGAAACGTGGCCGACACAAGGCCCTACTTGAGCGCCAGCGACTACTACATAGCCACATCAAAAACCGAAGGAATGCCGCTATCCGTTTTGGAAGGGCTGGCGTTGGGGCTGCCGGTTATCCTGTCGGATATTGAGCCGCACAGGGAGATTTTGTCATTCAACCCCCGGGCTGGAGCGCTGGCCAAAACCGGCTCCGTAGCAGCTACCTGTGAGGCCATCAGGGAGCTTATCGCTAAAAATAAAAGTACAATAAGTGAACATGCAAGAAGTATAATTGACAAAAAACTGAACGCAAAAATAATGTCACAAGAATACCAACAATACTATACCTAAAAGACGTGGAGAACGGGCAACGCCTGCACTGCGGGGAGAACTTGGTGGTAGGCATAGACTCTACCGGTCTGAAGGTTTACGGAGAGGAGGAGTGGAAAGTTCACAAGCATGGCTGGAGCAAGCATGGTGCATAGTGTAAGTTGCATGTTTACATGGATTTGACAACGCAAGAGATACTCTCGATGGCACTAACAGGCACTGATGAAGGTGATGCCGCGGTGGGTAGCCAGTTGCTGAAAGGTCACACGCACCGGATTAAACGTTTTAAGGGTGATGGAGCATACGATAAACTTGGCTTTAGGAGGTCTTTAGAGGGTGGTGTAGAGCAGGTTATTCCGCCTCCAAAGGGTGCCGTTGCTCGGCTATCCCCAAAGGGGGAGACTTTACCCGCTCACTTGGTTCAACGCAATGAGGCGGTGAGGTATATTCAACAGCATAGTTTGCCCAAGTGGAAAATAACACAGGGCGACCATCAACGCAGCTTGAATGAAGTAGTAATGTTCCGGTATAAAACAATTTTTGGAGGAGAGTTGAAAGTTCGAACAGCAGAAAATCAAGTGGCAGAAGTAAAGTTAAAGTGCTTATTATTAAATACATTTAGAGAAATAGGCATGCCCATTTCTTACAAAGTTGCTTGACAAAAAACCAACGATGCTACGAATAGTTATATGCATAGCATCGTTGCAACAACGTCTTTCAGTTATGGGAGTTTTTAGGCAATCAAACCTACGCGTTGTGATGAACAATGATGTATAGTCTATTTTCTATGTTACTACTGATGCGTTAAGGATGAAATTAAGTTTGCAACTCTTTGATTTTTTGACAAATATAATCATTCTTTGATTTTTTGATTTGAAATGAAAATATCTTTGCATAAAACACATAAGGTATGAATAACAGATTCTGGGAATATTTGCATTCGATAAAACTTCTGTAAAAGAACTCCTTACCGAATTTCAAGTCAATCAAAACGTCAAAAAACAATTAGATTTATTTAGTGTTAATTTCTTAACGCATCAGTAGTATTCTATGTTGACAATTGATAACCTTGTATTGCAATATAGGAAAATATAATGAATCTGTTTACATATCCGGAATTTAAACATCGTATAAAAACAACTTTGTTAAGTTTAGTCGACTTTTTGTAGAATAAATTATAAACTTTAATAACAAATAATCATGAATTGGAAAAACAAAGCAAGAGTGTTAAATTTGATTTCACCTCTTCCCAAACCTTTATCATACAATCTGCACTACCAAATGCAGCGGCATTTTGGAGGTTTGAAAAGGCCGTATAATCCAACTGGGGCTATTTCGGTTGCGATAGAGATATTAAACCGAATTCAAAAAACAGGTGGCACCCCTATTGGTAAAACATTTTTTGAGGTTGGAACAGGGTGGTGTCCAGTTGTTCCTCTTGTATATTGGCTAGCTGGCGCAGAAAAAATTATAACAGTTGATCTAAATTTATATTTAAGAAAAGAACTTATAGAAGAAACTCTTTTGCAATTAAAAAAAGACAATAAATTTATAATCAGTGAATTATGTAAGTGGGGGGGGGGGGTAGAAGAAAGGTTCGTAAAATTATCAAAATTTTTCGGAGCTAAAATCAGACTACAAGATTTTCTTGAACTGTGTCATATAACGTACTACGCCCCTTATGATGCAGCCCGAACAAATTTACCCAACACCTGTATTGATTATTATACCTCTAATGCTGTGTTTGAGCATATTCCGTTCAATGTACTTGAAGATATTCTTGTAGAAGGAAACCGAATTATAAAAGAAGATGGTATGTTTGTTCATAATATTGACTACAGTGACCATTTTGCTTACGGAGATAAAAATATTTCTGCCATAAATTTTTTACAGTACGATGATGTCAAATGGTACAAGTATGGCAAAAATGCTTACGTCAACAGGTTGCGGCATGATGATTTTATCATGTTATTTGAAAAAGTTAACCATGAAATTTTGGAAATAACTGTACGTAAAGATGAAAATGTGCAGAAAATATTGGAAGAAGAACGCTTGCAAATAAGTGAAAAATTAAAATTAAAAAGCAATGAGATATTATCAATAACAGGAGCATGTTTTATAACAAAGAAAAATAAATAGATAAATTTTGAATAACTTGCAATATGAACATTCTTATTACCGGCGGCGCCGGCTTTATCGGCTCGCATCTTTGCGACGAACTCCTTGGACAAGGACATACTCTGGTGGCGGTAGATAATCTCGTATTGGGGCGCGAGGAAAATATAGCACACCTGTTCTCTCACTCGGGCTTTACTTTCTGCAAGGGAGATATACTGGATGCGGCGTTTTTTGAGGCCCTGTTTGTGGATAACCGGTTTGATGTGGTGTTCCACCTCGCCGCCAACTCCGATATTCAGAAAGGAGGCAATGACCCGATGGTAGATTACGAGCTAACTTTCCGGACCACCTTTAACGTGCTGCAATGCATGCGGAAATACGGCGTCGCACAGCTGGTGTTTGCCTCCACTTCGGCTATCTACGGCGAAACAACCGACCTGCTATGGGAAAATTACGGGCCGCTACGCCCCGTATCCAACTACGGCGCTGCCAAGCTGGCGTCGGAAGCGTATATTACGGCCTTTGCCGCCAGCTATGGCATCCGGGCATGGATTACGCGCTTCCCCAACGTGGTGGGCGAGCGCTTTACGCACGGCGTGATTTATGATTTTATCAGGAAGCTGAAAAATAACCCCCATGAATTGACCGTACTCGGCAATGGCGAACAGATTAAGCCCTATATGTACGTGAAAGATCTGGTGCGGGGAATTATGTACGTATGGGAAAACAGCCATGAGCCGGTAAATGTGTATAACCTGGGGGTAGATTCACGAACAAAAGTAAAAGACATTGCCCGGATGGTGATAGAAGAATTGGGATTACAGGCACACATCGTTTACACCGGTGGCGACCGCGGCTGGGTGGGCGACGTGCCGGAATTCAAGTATGACCTGTCTAAAATTCATCTGCTGGGTTGGCAGGCGCAGCATACCTCTGACGAAGCCGTCAGTCTGGCCATTAAAAAAGCGATAGAATACAGTAAATGAAAGTTGTTATTACCGCCGGAGGAAAAGGCACGCGCATCAGGAGTATAGCCGGTGAAATACCCAAGGCTATGATTCCCGTAAACGGGAAGCCCATATTGGAGCATCAGATAGCGCTGGCGAAGCGGTATGGCTTCACCGACTTTTTATTGCTGACCGGCTATTTGGGAAATAAGATAGAAGACTATTTTGGGAACGGTTCGAGTTGGGGCGTTACCATAGAATATTATCAGGAAAAAGAGCCACTGGGGACGGCCGGCGCTTTTGCGGAAGTGTCTGACCGGTTAACTTCCGACTTTTGGGTATTCTACGGCGATACGGTGATGGACGTTGACATGGTACGGATGTTGGACTTTCATCGGGTACATCACGCCGATGCCACCCTGTTTCTTCACCCGAACGATCATCCCTTTGACTCCGACTTGGTGGAAATAGCCGGTGACGGACGTGTTTCAGACTTTCACCCGAAGCCGCATGAAGGCTACTTCCGTAACCTGGTCAACGCCGCCTTGTATATCTTTTCGCCGTCCATGCTGCGCCATATTCCGGCGGGTACAAAGTGCGATTTCGGGAAAGAGGTATTTCCACAGGCGCTGGCGTTGGGGACAAACCTGTATGGCTACGTAAGCGCAGAATACATCAAAGATATGGGTACGCCCGACCGGTACGAAAAAGTATGCGCCGACGTGGCGTCGGGCAAGGTGGCGCGCTTGAACAGCAGGAATAAGCGTCCGGCTTTTTTCTTAGACAGGGACGGCGTTATCAATAGGGAGGTGGATTTGCTTTCTTCTCCCGAACAAATGGCGCTGTTGCCCGGCGCTGCCGAGGCGATAAGCCGCCTCAACTGCGCAGGCTACCTTGCCATAGCGGTTACCAACCAGCCCGTTATTGCCCGCAACCTTTGCAGCCTTCACGACTTGCAGCATATACACAATAAGATGGAAACGCTGCTGGGAGAAGCACACGCCTACCTCGACGCCATTTACTTCTGCCCGCACCATCCCGACGGAGGCTACCCGGAGGAGCGGCCGGAGTATAAAATCGCGTGCTCCTGCCGGAAGCCCAAGCCGGGAATGTTGCTACAGGCAGCCCGGGAGTGGAACATAGATATGTCCGCTTCGTACATGATAGGCGACCGTCCGGCAGATGTGCAGGCGGGAGAAGCGGCACAAGTCAAAAAGTCGATAATGATTACTTCCAACACCGCCAACGCGCTGCTGGAGGCTGTTAATACCCTGTTGCAATGATTATATCACGTACCCCGTTAAGAATATCCTTTGCCGGCGGCGGCTCCGACCTGCCGAGTTTTTATGCACACGAGCAAGGCGCTGTGCTAAGTACATCAATTGATAAATACATATACTTGGCCGCTCACAAATTCTTCGACCCTGATAAAGTTCAGCTTAAATATTCGAAAACGGAGCTGGTGAATGATTTTTCGGAAATACAGCACCCTATTTTCAGGGAATGCTTGTCCATGCTTACCGTCAAAGGAATTGACATTAACTCCATAGCTGATATTCCGGCAGGTACGGGGCTCGGCTCCAGCAGCTCGTTTACGGTAGGAGTACTCCACGTGCTCAACACCTACAAGCATCGGTATGTTTCGCAGGAATACCTGGCGGCTACGGCCTGCGGCATCGAAATCGGGCGGCTGAAAGAACCGATAGGCAAGCAAGACCAGTATGCTGCGGCTTATGGAGGGTTGAACTTTATCAGTTTCAACGCCGACGAGAGCGTTGACGTCGAAAAAATCATCATGAAGCCGGAAGTCAAACAGCAGCTCGAAAAAAACCTTATCATGATTTATACAGGCGATACACGCTCGGCAAGCGGAATTTTGCAGCATCAAAATCAGGCTATGGGGCGGGTTGACAAGCGGAAAATCCAAAAAGAAATGGTAAAACAGGCATTTGAGCTGAAAGAAATACTTCAAAACAACCGGATAGACGATTTTGGCCGAATGCTGCACGAAGGGTGGATGCTGAAAAAAACGCTCACTGCCGGTATTAGCAATCTTGCCGTTGATGATCTATACCAAAAAGGCCTTGACGCAGGGGCTTTGGGCGGAAAATTGCTGGGCGCCGGTGGCGGCGGATTTATTTTGTTCTACTGTCCGGAGGAAAAACAGGAAGTATTCCGTCAAAAAATGGCAGGTTATCGGGAGTTGCCGTTTTGCTTTGACAACAGTGGTTCCAAAATTATTTACGTAGAAAATGATTAGGATATGAAAAATTTTTCAGATGAAATTGTTGCTTACTTTGATAAGCTTAAAAAAGTAATTGATTCAATTGCCGTCGATGAAGTAAATCATTTAATGAACCTGCTGGTAGACGCTTTGCAGGAGGAGCGGCAAATTTTTATTATGGGTAACGGCGGTTCGGCGGCCACCGCGTCTCACTTCGTGTGCGACTTCAATAAAGGGCTTTCGTGGAACAAGCAAAAACGCTTTAAGTTGATTTGCCTTAACGACAATGTCCCCACCATGATGGCTTACGCTAATGACACCTCGTATGAAGATATTTTTGTAGAACCCCTGAAAAATTACTTCAGGGAAGGCGATTTAATCATCGGCATATCCGGGTCGGGCAACTCAAAAAACGTTTTAAACGCCATAACGTGGGGTAATGCCAATAGGGGAATAACCGTAGGTTTGACAGGGTACAATGGCGGAAAACTTAAAGAAATAGCCATGTATGGCGTCCACATCAAGGTAGATGATATGCAAATCACCGAAGATTTACACATGGTGCTTGACCATTGCATGATGAAAATACTGTATAACCATTTACGATAATGAAAAAACCGCTTATATCAGTTGTGATGGCTACGTTCAATGAGCCGCCGGAGTATATTACTCAATCCATCCAAAGCATCCTTAACCAGACGTTGGGCGATTTTGAGTTGCTGCTCATTGATGACAGCACAAACCCCGACACGATGGCAACTATCGACGGTTTGGCGCAGTCGGATTCGCGCATTAAGCTTATTCGTGAAAAACAGCGTATCGGCTTTGTCCGTGCGCTCAACGTAGGGCTAAAGCAAGCACAGGGGATATACATAGCCCGTATGGACGGCGACGACATTTCACTGCCCCGTCGCTTCGAGTTGCAGGTTGCTTACATGGAGACTCATCCGGATATTGCTGTTGTGGGTGGAGCAATGGATATTATGAATAAAAAAGGCGAGATAGTTTCTCATCGGAATTATGCTACAACTTCTTTCGGGATACGGCTATTTGCATTGATGCGTAATCCATTGGCACACCCAAGCATAATGATGCGCCAACAGCTTGTAGAAAATGGTTTTTGTTATGATGAAACATTTAACAAAACCGAAGATATGGAATTATGGTTGCGTCTCATGAAAAAAGGGTATAAAATCTCCAATATTCCCAATGCCCTAATCCTATATAGGATAATTGACAATATTGCAGATAAACGCATAGGGGATAACTTTAAATATGCTTATAAAGCGCGAACGAAAAATTTTTCATGGCGATATCCGTTATGGAGTCTAACGTCTCTTTTAATAGCCAAGATTTACACTCTTCTTCCCAAAAAAATTGTTACTACTGCATATAAAATAGAAAACAAAAACGTATGAACATTTGCCTTATCGGCGCATCCGGCTTTGTGGGCACGCGCTTAATTGAATTACTGAAACAGCAAGGTAATCATGCTTTGCTCAATATTGATAAAAACCGGAGCCATTTTTATCCTGAAATTACGACTATTGCCGACGT
>JAITSM010000046.1 GCA_031287815.1 Prevotellaceae bacterium | reverse complement strand
ACCTTAATTAACTAAATTAAAAACCTAATTAACTTAAATTTTATGAACAAAATCCTTTACATTTTGCTTTTCTGTGCGCTGTCCGTTGCCGGATACGCACAAGGCAACGTAGTGTCGGGCACAGTTTCCGACGCTACCGATGGCTCTCCCTTGGCTGGTGTTACCGTGCGGGTAGAACAATCTACCGCCGTAGCGGCCACCGACCCTGACGGACGTTATTCTATTCGTGCCAACATCGGCGACGTGTTGGTATTTTCGTTTATCGGTAAAATTTCCCAAGAACGGGAAGTGAAATCCGATGCTCCTATCAATGTATCGCTGGTTGACGACAAGGTGTCGCTGGAAGAAGTAGTGGTAGTCGGTTACGGCACCATGAAAAAATCCGACCTCACCGGCTCTGTGGTATCGGTCAAAGGAGAAGAGATGATGAAAAAGAATCCCATCTCTGTGGTCTCCGGATTGCAGGGCGCTGCTGCAGGCGTACTGGTAAGCCGCGACGGAGGCCCTTCCGGTGGTGCAAAAATTCGTATACGTGGTATTGCGACGGTGAACAATTCGACCGACCCGCTGTTTGTAGTAGACGGCGTGCGGGTAGGAACGAACATTGACTTCCTGAATCCGATGGATGTGCAAAACATAGAAGTGCTGAAAGACGCTTCTGCAACGGCCATCTACGGTTCCGAAGGCGCCAACGGCGTGATTATGGTAACTACCTACAAAGGGGAAGCCGGACGTGCACGTATCAATTTTAGCACGAACCACTCCATTGTAACGCCGGCAAGGAAACTGGACGTGCTGGATGCGCCCGGATTTGCCAAAGCCGCGCGGAGAGCCGCCGAAGCGAACAATGCTACTTTGAGCAGTGCGGCATGGGTGAACCGCCCCGATGAATTGCTTACCATCGACTGGCAAGACGAAATGTCACAAACGGCCATACAAAGCAACTATGCATTGAGCGTGATGGGAGGCAGTGACGCTACGCGGGCGATGTTATCCATTGGCTATACTAATAACGATGGCGTTATCATCAACCAGAACTTTAAACGCCTGACCGCCCGCCTGAGCGTGGACAATACAATAAAGAATTTCCTTCGCGTAGGCGGAAGCGTAGCCTATACTTACATGAGATTTGAAGGCGGCGGCGGCAGCATGTTACAATATGCTTCCCTGCCGGCCACAATGGACTACGAGGTCAGTCCGCAGGGTAATGTGATTCACATGCAGGTACGGAATCCGGACAAATCGTGGGGGCATTTCTCCCATTCCCCTGCCAGCAACAGCGATGTAAACCAATACCTCGACAATCCCGTAGCGGCGTCCACCGATTCTAAAGAAGCCGGTAATTACAGTAGCGGGGGAAATGTCATAACCAATGTATACGGAGAGGTTGACCTTTTCAAAGGCCTGGTGTTCCGTACCACCGGCGCCATTACCTTCAACAACTTCGGAACCACTACCTATTCGCCGCTGAACAATCGCCCGTACAACAGTATGAACGACGATTTCGATGCGTATAGCGTAAGTAACAGTCAGGGCGTAGGCCTTTCGCTGGAAAGCTATTTAACCTATCACCTGAATCTAAACATGAAGCATGACCTTACGCTGATGGCGGGGCATTCCGTATCGAGCAATACGGGTTACAACGCTTCCGTTAACGCCCGGTATTTTCCCGTGCCTTCCGTCCGGCAAATCGGCCTGACGCAAGACGTTACTACCATTCAGGGCTCGGGCGGGCTGAATGACCCGAGCCGCATGTTGTCGTTCTTTGGCCGTTTGAACTATTCATTTTTGGGTAAATATATTCTTATCGCTACCGTGCGCCGCGACGGCTCTTCCACCTTCGGGCCGGGCAACCGGTACGGGACATTCCCCTCCGCTTCCTTCGCATGGCGGCTGTCGGAAGAATCATTTATTAAAAATTGGGACGTTTTCAGTAACCTGAAACTGCGACTGGGATGGGGACAAACAGGTAATTCCGGATTTAGCGGAAGCCAGGCCGTTGACCAGTTATCATCGGCGCGTATTTCCTATTATTATTACGACGGTACCAATTTTGTTCTTATCCCGGGGTTGGCACAGACGCTGGAAATTGATACCAACCTGAAATGGGAAACCAACGAACAAATCAATATCGGTTTGGACTTCGCTTTTGCCAAAGGCGCACTCAGCTTTGAACTGGATTATTATATCCGGAATACGAAAGACCTGCTGCTCTACCGTACCATTCGCCCCTCCACCGGTTATGGGTCGGTTTATACGAATGCCGGGGAAATAAGAAACAGCGGGATTGAAATAACCGCCATGTTCCAGAAACCCGTTGGCGACTGGTTTTTCAATGTCCGCCTGAACGCGTCGAGCAATAAAAATAAAGTCATCGACGTAGGATTGCCCATTTATTCTTCGGTTGGCATCGGCGACTGGTGGAACAACAGCTCTGTCGCTGAAAACGGCCAACCGATCGGTACTTTTTACGGCTACCGCGTAGAAGGCATTTTTCAAGACCAGGCGGAAATAGATGCACTGAATGCCGCAGCGTTGGCAACAGGTTTGAAAAATGAGTACCAGGAGGCAGGAACCGCTCCCGGCGATTTCAAATTTAAGGATTTGGACGGTAACGGCGTGGTTAACGACTCCGACCGTGAGTATTTGGGGAATGGCTTTCCCACGTTTAATTTCGGGCTCAACCTGTCGGTCAATTATAAAAACCTGGATGCAAGCCTCTATATGTACGGCCTGCTCGGGCAGAGTATACTTTCCTACGGCTATAAAAACCTGACGACAATGCGCGGCGGTACGGAAGGCTATCAAAACATTTTGACGGAATATGCGGAAAATGCCTGGACGCCCCAAAACAAAAGCACAAAATACCAGCGGCTCACCCGCGCGGATAACAACCAGAACACCCGCGTATCGGACTACTACCTGATGAACGGAAATTTCCTGAAAATACGAAATTTCCAAATCGGCTATTCCCTGCCTAAAAACCTGCTCAAAAAGGCAAAGATAGACAACCTGCGGGTATACGTAAGCATGGAAGACCTCTTCACCTTTACCAGTTACCCCGCCGGCCTGGATCCCGAACTTCCCAACGGTTCGTCATTAACTACCGGCATTGACGCGGGGCGTTATCCGCTTCCGTTTACGGTAACTTTCGGATTAAGCTTAAGTTTATAATTAAAACACTAAAAAAGATATATTATGAAAAAGATACCTTATATCATAGCAATGGTAACCTTTTCGCTGGTTACCGTATCCTGCAGCGAAGACTTTTTGGAAGTAGACCATTACGGCATTGTAGAGCCGGAGGTGCTGCTCTCTTCGCAGAAATATGTAGAACAGGGGCTCAACGGAGTATATGATTTACTCTACCCCGAAAGTATCAGCGGAGACAACGTTAGCCAAACATGGCTACTTAAGCCGCACCTGGCTATGGCTAATTATCCCACCCTGGATATTCAGGCGGATGGATGGGATGTTGATTTTAACCGGCAAGCGTGGAAAACTACCCAAGCGGAATTTATCGGCGGCTGGACGCGCGCCTATACCGCCATCGACCGCGCCAACCGGTTCCTTGCCAACTTGCAGAAAGCCGACCCAATGATTTTCCAGGGCGGCGAGGCGACCATGAAAATTATTGAGGCGCAAGCCCGCGCCTTAAGAGCCTACTTCTACACCTGGCTGGTACAAAACTTCGGCGGCGTGCCCATGCTGGTAACCGGCGAAACTTACTCCAGCAACCCGGGCAAAGAACGCGGCACGGCAGAAGAAGCATGGTCGGTAATTATTGGCGATTTGGAGTATGCGCGCGACATATTGGACTGGACGCCGTGGAACAATCAAAAAGGCAGGGTAACCAAAGGAATGGCCAAAGCCTACCTCGCCCAGGCCTATATGTATATGGCCAACATCAACAACCGCGCTACCTGGTTCGGCAAGGCAAAAACAGAGTTGAAGGATATTATAGATGATGGGCCATATCAGTTAAATCCTTGCTTCGGGCAGATACATATCCCCGGCGTTTACTGGCAACCCGAAAGTATATGGGAAATAGCGTTTCCCGAGTGGTCTAATATGACCCAAACCGGTACGCAGACCGACGCCGTATGGTTTCCTGTGCAACAAAAAGGAGCCAAAGAATACGGCGGCTGGGGTCCCCACTACGTATCCTATGAATTCTGCTGGTCATTCGAACCCGGCGACAAACGCTTAAACTACGAAGTAGCCCGCTATGGCGAAAAAAATGAATTTGTAATGAAACATGTAGAAGGCGGCACCCCTGACATGAATTCTCCTCCCGACTATCAGGATTACTCATGGTTTCCCGGTGGCTGCGCCCTCTACGGTTTTTGTGAGAATAAGGGCGGCCTGGGGCCGAATTTCGGACTAGTAGGATTACAAAGCGGCTGGCGCTCTGCTTTTATCACCACCGATAATATGCCGAATAATTCGGATAAGAAATTATGGAAAGAGCATGTGAACTATAACGGCCGGAGATATACTTCCTTATCGTCTATCCAAATCAGGCTGGCCGCCGTCTACCTCAATTATGCCGAATGCTGTTTTGAAACAGGCGACGCCTCTACCGGATGGGAATACATCCAGAAAATCCGCGACCGCGCCTGGGGCGCCCTCGAATCCGCCGCTCCCGCCACAATGGAAGGAGACGTATTCAAAGGCAAAATCTTCCCGTTTACGCTGGGCGGCCCCACAGCGCCCGACGCCCAGACCTTCTATAACCAGTACAAACGCTCCTCCGGAAAGATACAAGGCACGCTGAAAAGACTAGTAGGGGAAGTGGACGCCCTCACGCCAATATATGGCCAAACAACGTATGTAGGGCATGACTACACGCCCTACACCGCCGAAGCCTGGAAAGTAGCCCTTCTGATAGAACGCCGCCACGAATTCTTCTCCGAATACAGCCTGTGGTACGACATCTGCCGGATGGGAATAGCGCAACAATACCTCGATGCGGAATATCCCTACAACAACGAAGACGTCCGGTTCGAAGAGATACCCGGATATCTACAGAGCGACAGATATGTCCCCAACCCGCATACCAAACGCGATTTCCAGCATAACCCAAACAGAGAACTCTATCCCATCCCCTATGACGAGCTGGTAAAGAACCCCGCCCTCACCCTGGAAGACCAGAACCCGGGCTATTAAAAAGTGGAAAATGGAAGTAGAAAGTGGAAAATCATTTCAGGTTGATATAATCGATAATTATAAGTTAAAAATTGATTTTCCACTTTCCGCTTTCCACTTTTTCAATTGAAAAAAAAATGAACTTTAAAGTAAAAACAGGATACCATAACGAAATTCACGGCGGCGCGAACGAAATTCACGGCGGCGCGAACGGATTTCGCGGCAGCGCGAACGGATTTCGCGGCAGCGCGAACGGATTTC